>CAIOHW010000362.1 GCA_903858195.1 Oligoflexia bacterium
CGAGATGCGCTTGCGCAAGATCTTCAACATGGATGTAGTCGCGAACCCCAGAGCCATCGGCAGTCTTGAAGTCAGTTCCAAAAACGCCGAGCTCCGGGCGTGTGCCGAGCGCCACCTGGCAGGCCACATGAACGAGATGCGTGGCATTGGAGGTCATCTGGCCCAGTGTCCCGTCCATCCGTGCGCCTGCAACGTTGAAGTAACGCAGGATCACGAGAGGTAATCCGGTTCGTGCCGAATGCTCAAGCAGGATGCGCTCAGAAAAGAGCTTGCTCCAGCCATAGGGATTGATGGGCTTTTGGGGTGCCGTTTCGGGAATGGGTGAGGACTCAGGCTCGCCGTAGGTGGCTGCAGTGGATGAAAATACAAACGGAGCGCGGCTTCCGGCTGCGCGCATGGCCCGAAGCACGCACATCAGTCCTGCTGTGTTGTTCCAGTAGTAGTCGAGGGGCTTTTCGGTGCTTTCACCCACGAGCAGCGATGCGGCGAAGTGGATGACGCCCGAGACGCCGGAGTCCTGAATCAGGCGCGTGAGGCGGGATTCGTCATGGATATCGCCTTCAACGAGCCTGGCCTTGGCATGGATAGCGCTTCTGAAGCCCGTGGCGAAATTGTCATAGACGATGACGTCATGGCCCTGCTCGATCAGGGCATGGTGGGTGTGCGAGCCGATGTAGCCTGCACCCCCGGTGACGAGGATCGGTCCTTTCGTTGCCATGGCGCCCAAACTAGTCGGTTCCTGCAAAAGCTTCGAGCCAAAAAGTGAACCGAATATCGGGCTCGTCTGCGAGCAGCATCACGAGACGGTCCACCCCGAGAGCGTTTCCCCCGGAAGGCGGCATGCCCTCGGTCAGCGCTTCGAGAAATCCTTCATCGATCGGAGTGGGAGGAAAAGCCTCTCCGTACTGGTCTTTGCGCGACTGCATGTCTTTTTCAAAGCGCAGGCGCTGCTCGACGGGATCGGTGAGCTCTTCAAAGGCGTTGCAGAGCTCGATTCCAGCGGCATACGCCTCGAAGCGACGCGTGAAACGAAGTCCGTTCGAGTCCTGCTCGATGACGGCGAGTGCCGCCTGGGAGGGCGGATAGCCATACACAAAAACGGCGCGATCTTGTGGAAGCTTGGGCTCGATCACGTTGAGCCAGATGCGAAAATAGAGATCATCCCAGGTGTCTTCCGGCGCCACCTCCAGACCCAGGCGCCTGCAGTGAGCAGTCATCTGGCCTGCCTCGGGGCACTCGGCCCAGTCCAAGCCCGCATGCTCGCGAAACAAATCCCGGATGAAAAGCCTCGGCCAGGGACGCGCGACCGAAAAGGATTTGCCCTGAAACTCGATCGAAGGCTTTCCGTGGATTTCGAGTGCAAGGGCTTCGATCAGCTCCTCGGTGTCGGCCATGATCTCTTCCATGCCCGAAAAAGCGCGGTACCACTCGAGCATCGTAAACTCGGGACTGTGGGTGGTGCTTGGAGGCTCGAGCCTGAAGGTGGGGGCGATCTGGTAGATCTTTTCGAGACCGCCCACGAGCAGGCGCTTGAGCGCGAACTCGGGCGAGGTCGGAAGGTAGGCTCCCGTCTCAAGCCGAAACGGTCGGATATGGGTTTCCATTCCCGGACACGGAACGAGGATCGGCGTGCGCGCTTCGAGAAATCCCTGGCTGTCGAAGTAGCGGCGGATGGCACGCTCGACCTTGTGGCGCATGGCCACTCCTCGATGCCTGCGCGGGTCTTGGATGCGGGTAAAAAAGGGAGTCTGGGAGTCCGGGCGGCGATTGGGGGTGAGGATCCGGATGCCGTTGCCGTCGGCTTCGACCCAGTCGCCGACGCCCAGCCCCTCGGGGATGGACGAACAGGCGACGGCGCCGCTCGAAAGCCACAGGTGGGTGGGATCCCAGCCCAAAACCCTTCCGCGCCGAAGTTCGATTCCGGTTTGCATGAAGTGCCCTAAATCACGAATCTTTTTGGTTGTCACGGCGGGATGGGACTGGCGAAATGGGGGGCATGTCCAGCAAGCTCACGCAGCTCGAGCGCCTCGCCCGTGCCGCAATCGCGCTGGAGGTTCCTTATGAGGGTGTCCCCCGAAGGCCGCGACTCCCGAATCCGGCTGACCTGCCTGTTCCCGCCTCCGTGCTGATCTCGATCGGCCTGGATAGACCCGGTGCAGATGAGGCGGTGGTGCTTGTCACCCGACGCACCGAGCAGGTCGATACCCATAAAGGACAAATGGCGTTTCCGGGCGGAAGGCGCGACCCCGAAGACGCAGATTCAGTGGCCACCGCGCTTCGCGAGGCCAGAGAAGAGGTCGGCCTTGAGCCTGAGCACCTGAGCGTGGTGGGCTCGATGCCGGAGCTTCCGACCGTGACGGGCTTCCTCGTCACGCCGGTCGTGGCGATCCTCAAGTCACACGCAGGAAGCCTGTCCCTGCGGCCGGAGCCCGCCGAGATCGACGCCATGTTCTGGGTGGGACTTGCGGAGCTCAAGCAAGCCTATCAAAGAGAGTCGCTCGAGCAGGGTGGCGTAAAATACCCCATCGATGTCTTTCAGGTTCAGGGCTGCCGAATCTGGGGCGTGACGGGCACGCTCCTGAAAAACCTTTTGGATCGAATCGCGCGAGTGGGTTAGCGTCAAGCCATGAAGACCTGTCGGATGAAGACCCGCCTGATGATGGTTGTCGCATTGCTTGCCACCTCGATTGCCCATGCCCAGGGAGTGCCCACTGCGCCCTCGCTGCCGCTGCATGACGACTGGCAGTGGCCTGCCCATACCCACGCTTGGACTCTCGGGGTCCTTCCGGGATTGGCAACGATCAATGATGACACGGGCTTTTCACTGCAGTTTGCCGCCGCCTATAAGATGATCGACAAGGGCTTTGCTCCCGACATCTCAAACCAGGTCTTTTTTGAAATCGAGGGCGGCCCCTTCACCACCAGCCGCGGCTCGGCTTTCCTGTACAGTGCACACCTGCGCTGGGATTTTCGCCTGAACGGCGACTGGACATTTTATGCGCTGGGAGGCCTCGGAGGCAACAAGACCAGCGCAGCTCTGGGGGGCGACTTCCAGCTGCTGCCGCGATTTGGTGCTGGAGCGATGCTGAGCCTGGATCGCCAGACGCACCTGCCGCTGGACTTCCGCGCGGAGCTCTCGCGCGAACTCGTGGCTTTCGGCGTGCAGTTCCGTCTCTAATGCTTTTCGTGATGGGCCATGCTTCCCGCGCTCAATTGGCGTGAGATCGCCCGTCTGGCGGGGCTCGCTTCAGGCGAGCTCGTGGGCACCCATGTGGATCGGGTGCTGATTGCCGATCGCCCCGGGTTTCCCGATGGTTACCTCAAGAGTGAGTGGTTTCTCAGGCTGGGGGATCGCAGGCGTGAGGCCGTGCTCGGATTCAGCGTGCGTCCAAGGGCCTGCTATTTCATGGTCATGCCCGGCAAGGGCCCCAGGCAGAGCTCCGCCGCGACACGTTCACCTTTCGATCAGGCACTGTCCAAACACCTGAAGGGCCGCAGGCTTACGGGACTCCGAGCCATCGAGCGGGAGCGCTACCTGGTGCTCGAGTTTGAGGGAGCCGGAAAGGAGCCGGATCTTTGGCTGATTCTGGCCCTGATTCCGGCGCTTCCGGAGGCCTTTTTGGTGGATGCCTCGAGCCTTGCAGTGCTTGCGCGCAGCCGCACGGTGAGGGATCCGGCTCGGCAGCTCGAGCGCTGGAGCTGGCCTGAGTCCGGGCGCATGGCCCCGGACCTGGAGGTTCGCGAGGAGCTGGTGTCGAGTCTCGAGCAGTGGTCGCGTCGCGTAGGGCTCGAGCTTGAGGCCGAGGCCAGTCAGCGTCGTGCCGAGCGTGCCCTCAGGGTGGTGCGCGAAAAGGTGAAATCGCTGAGGGCCCGCATGGCCCAGGGCGCGGAGGAACTTGCCCGCGCCGATGCAGAGCCTCAGTGGGGCGTGCTGGGCGAAACACTCAAGCAGTGGCTGCACGCGCTTCCGCCCGCGGAGGGTGGCGCGTGGAAGCTCGATGGTGTGGATGTGCCTTGTGGAGAGGGCAGGACACCGTCTGAGCAGATGGAAAAGTTCTTCTCGCTGGATCGAAGGCGCAGGCGCCGAGTCGAGGAGGCCTCCTCGAGAGTGCGACTGGCACGCGAGAGCCTGGATCGACTCGAGCCCTGGCTGGCAGAGGGCGTGGAGCTCAAGGGTCGTGTCTCGGAGCTTGAACATGCGGCTGGCCTCTCTGCTCCGGCAACTCCCACTGGAGAGGCTGAAAGGCCCAAGTCCAAGGCCGGAACCGGGGTGCCATCACGGTGGACGGGCAAGACCTACTTCTCAAAGGAGGGACTTCCCATCCTGGTGGGTCGTTCGAGAGAGGAGAATCTCGAGCTCACGTTCAAGATCGCACGCGGAAACGATCTTTGGATGCACGTGCGCGGGAGGCCGGGAGCGCACCTCGTGATCCCGCTGCCTTCGGGAAAGAGCGCTTCGCTTGAGACCCTGCTCGATGCCGCCCAGCTCGTGATCCTGCATAGCGGTGGCAAGAATTGGGGAAAGACCGAGGTCGACTACACCTTCAAAAAATACGTCAAGAGAATCAAGGACAGCTCCGAGGCCAGCTACGTCCAGAACAAGACCCTGCTCGTGGCCCCGGATCCGAAGAGGCTTGAGCGGCTCACAGCAGGGTGAGGACGTACTCGAGTGCCTGCTCCTTGGTCTCGATCCTGCGCTCGAGCACGCGGTCTTCGACCAGTCTCAGGATCTCGGAGAAGCGCGGTCCGGGCTTGAGTCCCAGAGCAATGAGGTCTTCGCCCGTGAGGATCTTGGAGAGATCCGTCGGCGGCGCGGTGAGGTATTCCTGATGTCGGGAACGCGCAAACTCCCAGCAGGCGTGGTTTCCGTCGGTGACCGTGGCAGCCGCACGGTGCAGGGCCAGGAGCTCCGGAAAAAGAGGGTCGCGAATCAGCCGCTGGAGCGTGGCTTCGCGCATGTTGAAGACTTCGCGGAGCTTGAGATGGTCGCGAACCAGATGCGAGACCGCCTGTTGCGACTCGACACTGAACTTCAGCCTCTGAGCAATCTTCTCGGCCGTTGAAGCCGCCTCGCGGTCATGCCCTGCAAATGATTTCTCTCCGCTCTTCTTCCAGGCCACCGGCTTGCCCACTTCCTGCAGCAGGGCCGCCCAGACGAGCACGAAAGTGCGGTTCGGATTTTGCTGGATGCAGGTTTCGAGCACCTTCAGGGTGTGGAGCCAGAGGTTTCTCTGCACATAGGTGGGTTGCTCCGTGCGCTTGAGGGCCTCCACCTCAGGAAGGATCCATGCAAGCAGGTCGCACTCCGAGAGGAGCCCGAAGGCGGTTGAGGGCCTGGGGCCAAGCAGCATGCGGGTCAGTTCGTCCCGGATCCGTTCGTGGCTCACCTTCGAGATCAACCGGGACTGCGCTTTGATCGCCGCGAAGGTTGCCGGTTCCATCGCAAAATCCAGCGTGGTGGAGAATCGTACTCCCCGGAGCAGCCGAAGCGCATCCTCCTTGAACCTCGCCTGCGGATCGCCGATGGCGCGGACCACTCGGGCCCGCAGGTCCTCGAGTCCTCCGACTGTATCGAGGATTCGCTGGGTCTTTGGGTCGTAAAAGAGGGCGTTGATCGTGAAGTCGCGCCTGCGTGCGTCCTCTTCGGGCCCTGAAAAGCGGACTCCCACGGGGTGACGGTTGTCCTTGTATTCGAGATCTTCGCGAAAAGTGGCTACTTCCACTGGATCAAGGCCACCCTCGACCGGAATCTTCAGGACACCGAACTGCTTGCCGACGGTGATGGAATCCGGAAATAGCCTCTCGATTTCATCGGGGTTTGCATTGGTCGCAACGTCGTAGTCGTGGGTCGTACGCTCGAGGAGGGCGTCACGGACACAGCCGCCCACGAGGAAGCCGACGAAACCGGCCCCATCCAGGCGCGCGAGGATGTCGCGGACCTGTACAGGGATGACCAGGGGCCTATCAATCCGGGTCCACTTCAAGGGCTTTTCCATCCAGTGAGTAATGGCTCTTGAGCACGGTGTCGGCCTGAAACCGGTTGGGCGCGATGCTGCCTTCGGCATCCTTCTGCACGGGGATGCCGGTTCTGAGCTTGGGAGCCTTTGGAGTCGTCTGAGCCGCCGGCTGAGAAGTTTCAGCCACGGGTTCCTCCTTTGGCTGCTGCTGCTCCTGCCCTTGCTCCTGCGCTTGCGCCGATCCGGGCCAGAGGGCCGGGGATGAGGCAAGAAGAAGGAGGCTCGAAAAGAGGAACTGCTTCACGCGTACGCTCACCTCATGAACACTTCACGGGGTCTTGCCCCGTCGGCCGGTCCGACCACGCCACGCATCTCCATGGTCTCGATCAGCCGCGATGCCCGGTTGTAGCCCACCTTGAAGCGCCGCTGCAAGAAGCTCGCACTGGCATGGCCCTGCTCGCGTACGAGCTCCACGGCCTTGTTGTAGAGGTCATCCTCGGCGCTCTCGTCGTCGCCGTCGAGGTCGTCTGACTCTTCATCTTCCAGAATCTCGTCACGGTAAACAGGCTTGCCCTGCGACTTCAGGAACGAAGTGATCTTCTCGATCTCGTCGTCCGAGAGGTAGGCGCCGTGGAGGCGAAGCAGGCTCGAAACGCCCGGAGGGATGAAGAGCATGTCGCCCTGTCCGAGCAGCCGCTCGGCACCCGACTTGTCGAGGATGGTCTTCGAGTCAATGTAGCTTGCCAGCTGGAACGATGCACGAGACGGGAGGTTGGCCTTGATCAGGCCGGTCACCACGTCGGTCGATGGACGCTGGGTTGCCACGACGAGGTGGATCCCGGCAGCACGCGCCTTCTGGGCGATGCGGGCGATCGAGACTTCGACTTCCTTCTTGGCGATCATCATGAGGTCGGCAAGCTCGTCGATGATGACCACGATGTAGGGAAGCTTGCCGATCCGCGGCTGGCCCTCTTCATCGGCCTCAAAGGCTTCCATCCAGTCGCCACCCGACATCCCCTTGAAGGATCCCTGCTCCTCGCCCTGGTTCTGTTCGTCGAGCAGCAGGTCGCGAACAACATCCGACCCCATCTGCTCGACCTTTTCGTTGTAGCCGGCGAGATTCTTTGCGCCGAGCATCGCGAGGATGCGGTAGCGGCGCTCCATCTCGCGAACGGCCCACTTGAGGGCGGTGCTCGCGTTGCGTGGGTCATCGACCACCGGCAGCAGGAGATGCGGGATTTCTTGGTACGCACGAAATTCGATGAACTTCGGGTCGATCAGGATCATGCGCAGCTCGTCTGGCGTGAACCTAAAGAGCAGCGACGAGATCAGGCCGTTCATGAAAACGGATTTGCCCGATCCCGTCTGGCCGGCAACGAGCAGGTGCGGCATGCGAGCCAGGTCCGAGAGCACGGTCTGACCGCCGATGTCCTTGCCCATGACGACAGGAAGCTGGTGGCGCGGGCCATAGAAGTCGTCGTTCTGCAGAAACTCGCGCATGTAGACGGTCTCGCGCTTGTCGCTTGGGATTTCGATGCCCACCACTGCCTTGCCGGGAATGGGGGCAAGGATTCGAACGCTCTGGGCGGACAGGGCCATCGAGAGATCGTCGGCCATCGAAGCGATGCGCGAGAGCTTTACGCCGGGTCCCGGCTTGAACTCATAAAGAGTGATGACCGGGCCGGGACGGACTGCGGTGATGTCGCCCTCGATGCCGAAATCGAGGAACTTCTGCTTGAGAAGCTCGCAGTTCTGCATCAGGCGGCGCTCGTCGATCGAGGATTCGACCTTGGGCGGCTTGCGCAAGAACTCGATCGAGGGGAGCTTCCACTGGCCGTTCTTTCTCGGCCTGCCGATGCGGGTGCGTTTCGGGGAGGGGCTGACCTGGGCATGTGCGGCACCGGTCGAAATCTCATCATGGGCAAGGATCGCCGGTGCGCCGGGATCCGAAAGGGATGCGAGCACATTCGGGGCATCCGAGTGCACGTGGGGGTCCGTGGCCTGCACAGGATGCGGCAGGGGCATCTGCTCGACGAGGTTCTTGGGAAGCTCGATGTCGCGCGAGATGGGGTCTTCGATGATCGAGGGCACGAGGACCTCGGCAGCTTCGGGCATGCGTCCGGCTTCGAGCGCGGCGCGGGCCTCTTTCCTGGCTTCGCGGGCCTCCTGCAGTTCGAGCCACTTTTCCTGCGCTTTTTCAGATGCAGCCTCCAGCAGGCGCGCAAGTCCCGCGCCGGTCAGCTGGGCAAGGCGCATGAGGAGCATCCCCGCGAGGTAGGCGAGGTAGGTCACCAGTACGCGGGCAAGTCGATAGCCCCAGGCAAGGAGCTTTGCCCCCACGCGCGAGACGCTCACGGGAGTGCTCCAGGCAACGGCGAGGCAGAATACGAGCAGGGAAACGATCGAGGATCCAACGGCATGGAACTGCTGAAGCAGGAGGTCCGAAAGCCACGCGCCCAGTACCCCGCCCGTAAGCAGGAGTGAGCCCGCATAGGGCCAGTACTTCCACTGGATGCTCACGAAGACGGTGAGCGACACCGCGGCAAGCACCATCCCACCCAGTGTTCCGATGATCCGCACCGCACCTTCGCGCTTGTAAACGGATGCAGAGACCATCCCGATCGCCGCCGGCAGGAGAAATGCTCCGAGACCGAAGCCCTGGATCATGAGCGATGCGAGGTAGGCTCCGACCTTTCCGCAGGCGTTTTGCACGGCAATCTGTGAGCTCGAAAAGAAGCCCGCATCCTGCGGCGTGTAGGTGATGATCGAACAGAGTGTGAAGAGGGCGAGGGCGAACCACGCAACGCTTCCCAGCTCTGATTTCAGGTCCTTGCCCGGGCGGGCAGGTATGCTTCTATGCATGCGGATATCCATGACTAAAATGGTAAACTCTTCGCCGCCTGCTGCCTATCCTCTAGAGCAGGACGATGAGGCTTTGTCAGGCTCTGCAGACGGAGCTGTCAATCGATTGACCGCTGGCCCGAATGGAGGGAGAACTGTTCATGATGGATCGCAGCCTGCCTCCCAGTCGATTTTCGGGTCTCGTGCTTTCGTATGACATCGGGGGCACCAAGGTGCATGCCGGTGTGGTCGACTCCAAAGGCCGGGTGCTTGCCGAAGAGCGCGTGCTCGTGGATTTTTCGGTCGGGCGAGACCAGGTCATTCGCCAGTGGGTTGCCGTCGGCAGGCGAGTGCTCGCCTCAAAGCCCGGTCTCTCGCGCAGGGTGCGCAGGGTGGGCGTGGCATCGGCCGGCCCGCTGGATCCGATCGCAGGCAAGCTCCTGGATCCCACTAATTTCGGGGGTTGGGGAGTGGTGCCGCTTGCGCGTTTGCTTTCGCGCGGTCTTTCCGAGCGCGGTATCGCAAGAAAAGTCGTGCTCGAAAACGACGCTGCAGCCGCCATTCTGGCGGAGCACTGGGTGGGCGGCGCACGCAGGCTCGATGACGCACTGGTGATGACCTTGGGCACTGGACTCGGAACCGGGATCCTCGCCAATGGGCGACTCGTGCGCGCGGGAAGGCATCTGCACACCGAAGGGGGGCATGTCATCCTGAAGGCGGGCGATGACTCGGCTCGCTGCGGCTGCGGCAACCTAGGCTGTGCCGAGGCCTACCTCTCGGGCCGTGGTTTCAGCAGAAGGGCCGAGGCAAGGCTGGGGGCGGGTGTGGGTGATGCCGCCGAGATCGCCCGAAAGGCCCGCAGCGGAGATGCCCCCTGCCGCGAACTCTTTGCCGAGTATTCGGAGCTGCTGGCTGTTGCGATCCACAACTTCGCGGTGCTCTATGCGCCCCGAAAAGTGATCCTCGCAGGCAGTTTTGCAGCGGCAGCCGACCTGTTCCTCGAGCCTGCCCGCGTCCGCCTCGAGCAGCTGCTCATGCGCCGCAGGCATGGCGTGGACTTCCTGCCCAAACTCGAGGTCTCGCGCCTGGGCAATCGCTCAGGACTGCTGGGCGGCGCCTACGTCGCCTTCTCTCAGACGGCTTCTTCCTCGCCCGGCCGCTGAGATGCCGGAGCCTGGGTGGTCAGGCCCGGCTGCACCGGTGCTCCCCCCTTGCCCTTGCGTGAGGCCTCGCCGCCTTTCCTGCCAATCGCCGCCATGTGCTCGCGGTTGCGGGAGACGGCCATTCCGCCCTTGCGGCCGATTTCAGCCATATGCTGCTTGTTCTTTGAAACGGCAAGTCCCCCCTTGCGGGCCACCTCCTGACGGGTCTGGGTATCCATGGCCGCGGTACCCCGGGCCTTGGACTTGTCTTCAGTTTGCTGTTCGTGCTGCTTCTCGGGATCTTTTTCGTGCAGGTCCATGACCGTTCGAAATGCAATGGGCGTGCGATGTGCGCAGCCGCCCGGATTGCGCTTTTGCTTGAGCTCGGTGGTCGGCTGGTGTTTAGGTGGGGGCGATGTCCCGCTACCATATCCTCGATGCCCAGCACACGGATCCCGCCCGTATCAAGCGGGAGCGTGACAAGGCGCGCGAGCTCCGGAAAACTCGGTGGTGGCTGGATCAGGTGAACCGCGGCATCTGCCATCACTGCGGCGGCAGGTTCAAGGCATCCGAGCTCACGATGGATCATCTGATACCGCTGGCGCGCGGCGGAACCAGCGCCAAGGGCAACATCGTGTGTGCCTGCAGGCCCTGCAACCAGTCCAAGAAACTTGAGACCCCGGTGGATGCGGTATTTGAGCAGCTCGAGCGCGAACGCAATGCCGGTGGCAGCGAATCTGAAGGAGAGGGCGAACGGTGAACCTTCCCACCAACGAGTCATTTTTTTCCCTCACGCCGGATGTCGTGCTTTCGGCCGTGGAGAGCTCAGGGATCATGTGCACCGGGCGCTGCTTGACGCTCAACAGCTATGAGAACCGGGTCTACGATGTCGAGATTGAGGACGCAGAGGGTCGAAGGCTCCGTCGCGTCATCAAGTTCTACCGTCCAGGAAGGTGGAGCCGGGAGCAGATCCTAGAAGAACACCAATTCATTGCGGATCTAGCCGAAAACGAGGTCCCTGCGATCGGGCCCGTGCCCTTTCCTGACGGATCGACTCTGGCGAGTACGCCGGACGGAATCCACTACACGGTTTTTCCGCGTGTGGGTGGTCGGGCGCCCGAGGAGATGTCTGCCGAGCAGCTGCGTCGCATGGGCAGGCTCCTGGCGCGCCTGCATTCGACCGGGCTTCGCAGGCAGGCTCCGCATCGAGTGGTGCTCGACCATCGCAGCTACGGATTGCAGAACCTTGAACTTCTCGAGCAGGGCGGATGGTTGCCGCTCGAAGTCAGGCAGGGATACCGCGATGTCGTGCAGCGGATTTGCAGCCTATCTGAGCCGTTTTTTTCCAAGCTGCGGCCGCAGCGCCTCCACGGCGACTGCCATCTGGGAAATCTGCTCTGGAACGACCAGGGGCCTTTCTTTCTCGACTTCGATGACATGGTGAACGGTCCCGCAGTTCAGGATCTGTGGCTCATGCTCCCGGGCAGGCCCGGGTCAGATCCCGTGGCGCGCGAGCAGCTCGAGCTCCTGCTTGAGGGCTACGAGTCACTCACTGACTTTGATCGTGCACAGCTGCGCTGGATCGAGGCGCTGCGAGCCCTGCGTTTCGTGCATTTCTCTGCGTGGATCGCGCGGCGCTGGCAGGATCCGGCGTTCCCACCGGCGTTTCCGCAGTTCAATACCCCGCGCTACTGGCAGGACCAACTTTCTGACCTCAGAGTGCAGCTCGAATTCTTGACCGAATCGACCGCCGGCCCTAGACTCGGGTGAATGAGGGGTACCCGGGTCCTGCGCGGTCTAGCAGTCGCTGTTCTGGTGTTCTTGCCAGGGCAGCTTCACGCCTACACCTCCGGAAACAGTTTTCCATTTCTGCCCGACGAGCCGGCCTCTGACTTCCTTCCTGCCACCGAAAACGGTCCTGATCATGGCTTTTGCTCGCGTTGGGACCCTGAGTACGGGCACCTCGGAAAGGCCTGCTGCAGCAAGACCCTGAAGGTGGCTCAGCGCAAGCTGCCGCGGTGCGCCCCTTATCGCGCCAAGTGGAGTTTCTGCGATGAGATGACCGAGGGTCAGCGGGACTTCGTCTCGGCCATCGATTCGGGCCGGGCCCGGAATTGGTGGGAGAAAAGGGGGGCTTCATCCTCCCAGGCTTTCTGTTCGGTGAGCGCAGGATTTCTCGTCAATGGTCGTCCGCTGGTGGGCACCCATGACAACCGGATCCTGATTCGCAATCCCATGCGCTGCACCAACTTCGGCACCGACGGCCTCGTGGCCGCCCTCGAGTGGCTCGGTCGCGAGGTGGCCCACGAGTATTCGAGCCCCGCGAAGGCAGGGGTGCACCTGAACGTCGCCGATCTTTCGGCTCCGCGGGGGGGCTGTATCTGGGGGCGTCGCGGGCGTGGCCACGCGTCGCACACCACGGGGCAGGATGTCGATATTGGCTTTCTCAATACCCGAGTGGGATCCGTGGCTGAAAATGCATTCACCACGCATTTCGACCCCGAGGCCAACTGGTGGCTCATCAAGAAACTGTTTTCCAATCCTCATGTCTGCGTGAAGTCCGTGTTCCTGGACAAAAGGCTCATTCGAAAGCTCGCACGCTCGGCTCTGGGGGACGAATACTGGTCCAAGGTCGCCCACCGCATCCAGCACGTGAAGGGGCACCGGTCACACCTTCATATTCGGGTCGGTCACCAACCGGGCGAGCCGGGTTGTCCGCGTGAGCACGGCTGGATGAACGACGGAATGATCGCGCCCGAGGACGACTACGAGCTGGGCGAGGACGAGCCCGGTCAGATGGTCCGTGAACGCGCACCCGAAACCTCACCCAATCAGTGGAAGGTCAGCGGTTCTTCTGCTGATGCTCTGAACGTTTCCTCTTCCGCTCCGGCGAGGCCGGCTTCCGAGTCTCGCCCGAACCGGGTAGAATCTCGGCGCTGATCTCCGGCTTTTCTCGCGACAGCCAATCCATGAACGACATTCCTGCGGCCCGCGCCTGCCTCACCCAGGAGGCCACTTGCGCATATCCGTGCCTGGGTGTGAGCAGGGTGGCCCACTGTTCGCTGTCACGAACCCGCTGCGACATCCGTTTGCGGTCGATCCGGACTCCCGCAAGGACGCGCTCCGAGAGCAGCCTGAGGGCCCTGGGCCAGGCTTCGAGTTGATGGATGAGTCCCGGGCCAAAGGCGGGGAGCATGACGTTCAGCTCGAACTGCCCCATGCTCTCGGCCCAGCGAGCCTGAGTGGCAAGCGCGATGGCATCGAGCGAAAACTGGTGCAGACACTCAAGGGCTCCGGGATTGATCTTGCCCGGCATGATGCTGCTTCCGGGAAGAAGTTCAGGAAGCTTGAGCTCGCCCAGGCCCGTGCGAGGTCCGGATGCCTGCAACCTCAGGTCCGATCCGATCCGCAGGAGCGAGACGGCCAGCAGTTCGAGCGATCCGGCCAGGGCTGCCAGGTCGAGGTGCGACGCCTGCAGCTCAAGTCCCTGAATGGCCGGTCTGAGTCCCCGCATCCCGGTGATCCGTGCGAGCTCGGCAATCGCCGCACGTCGAAATCCGCGGGGAGCATTCGTGCCCGTGCCTACCGCGGTGCCGCCGAGGGGCAGCTCCCTCAGGCCCGTCGCAGCGACGTGGATCCATCGAGCGCACTTCTCGAGCGTCCGCGCGTGTGAGAGCCATTGTTCAGAGAGGTCGATCGGAACAGCATCCTGCAGGTGGGTCCTTCCCGGCTTGAGAATCCCACGCTGCTTGCGTGCGAGAGTGTTGAGCCGGTTGATGCAGTCATCCAATGCAGTCTCCAACGACGGGATGAGTCGAAGGGCCGCAATCCGCACGGCTGTGGGGTAAGTGTCGTTGCTGGACTGAGATGCGTTGACGTCATCGTTGGGTTCGAGTCCTGCCAGCAGCGCGATCGCCTCGTTGACGTTCATATTCAGCGCTGTGCCGGCTCCCGGCTGGTAGCCGCCGATCGTAAATGTGGAGTGCCACTTGCGGCTCCCGGGCTGAATTCGCCTGAGTCTCGCGATGGCCTCGATGATGGCTCGCGTCTTGACGCGCGGCAGTCGCCCGAATCCGTGGTTTGCCAGTGCGCAGGCCGCTTTCAAATCCAGGTAGGAGTGAACCAGCGAGGCAGGGGTGGCTGGTCCCCCGATCTGGAAGATCTTGCGTTCAGTGGAGGTGTAGGAGTCCCTGGGGAATCGCATGCAGGTGGCTTGAAATCTGCAAAACCCGGGCGCACCATGCGGGTGCTCGTCATCGAAGATGATCAGTCTGTTCGTGACACTATCGGACTTGTTCTGGAGGCCTACCAACATCGCGCCGATCTTGCCGAGGATGAGGCCTCAGCGCTGCGTCTGCTGGAGCGCGGACCTGAGTTCTGGCCTGACGCGCTCCTTCTGGACCTCAGGCTCAAAGTCGGTAGCGGCGAAGAGGTTTATCGAGCCATCGAGCGCCGATTTGGAAGAGTCCCTCCTACGGTGGTGATCTCGGCCGCGCAGGAGGGCGCACACCGAGCACGCCAGCTTCCCGGGGTGAGATTTCTTGCCAAACCCTACACGGTTGAAGAGCTGCTCGGGTTGCTCGAGCAGGTGATCCTGGCCGCAGCTCCAAGTTCCAAGACTGCGTGAAGGGCGAGATGGTCTGAGAGCCGCGTCCACGGAGCTCCTGCCAGCGTGCGTGATTCGATGGCTTTCATTCCCCTGAAATAGATGCGATCGAGCCTGAGCGCAGGCATCCACGACGGAAAGGTGCGGGCGTGCCGACCGTTGAGTGACTGGTAGGCTTCAGTAATTCCGAGGCGCTTTTCGAGGATGGGGCTTGCGCGCTCACGCCAGTCATTGAAATCGCCCGCGATGATGACCGGATCGTGTCGATGGATCATGCGGTGGATCCGATGGCAGACGCGCCTGACCTGGCTTCTGCGGTCGGCTTCAAGGAGTCCCAGATGGATCGAGAGTGCGTGGAGCCTCTGGCCTGCCTCCGGAACCTCGGTGTTCGGCACGTGGATCTCGGCGTGCAGGATCCCACGGCGCTCGACCGAGTTGGTGGAGATGTCGGTATTCTCGCTAAATAGGATCGGATACTTGCTCAAAATTGCGTTTCCGTGGTGCCCCAGCGATGACACGGCATTTCGGCCGTAGGCATGGTGATGCCAGATGCTGTCAGCCAGGAACTCGAGCTGCGAGGCCTTCTCGGCCGTCTCAAACCCGAGCACCTCCTGCAGGAAGACGATATCGGCTGGGACCTCACGCAGGGCATCCCTGATCCAGTGCAGGACTCTCACCCTTCTGGTGTGCTGGAAACCTTTGTGGATGTTGTAGGTGACGACCGAGACTTTCATGCTGATCCGAGGACTCTCACTGCAAGGATCAGGGCCGATGCGATCACCAGTCCATGGATGAGCAGGAGCCAGGGACCCGGAGTCATGTAGTGGCTCTGTGACAGGAACTTGAGATGCACGGATGCTCCGGGTGACCACCACGCAAGCCAGGTGTCGATGAAGCGACGAGTTCCGAAACGCGGAATGAACTCGCGGCGCCTCAAGCGAGTCCAGCGGGAGAGGGCGTTTGGAAACATCCTGCCCCAGAGGGTGCTTGCCACCGTGGCTGACCACCATGAAATCAGGATGAGCATGGAGGCATTCTCGGCCGGGAGTGCCAGTAGCGTGAGCACCGCGCATGCCAGAAACGGTACGGGGTAGATCCAGACGGAGGTGAGCAGTGCAGCAAGCACCGCACCGATGCCCTGGGCGCGGCCATCGAGCTCAAGAAGGCAGTAGGCCATGGCCGGCAGCCACGAAAGCATCAGGGCAATGGGCGTGGCTGCGCCGTCGAGCGAGTACTGACGGATCTTTCGTTTGGTGCGGTAAAAAAGCGGGAGGGAGGGATCCACCCATTCATGCCACGGGAGGCGATCGAGCCACCGATCCCACGCAGGTGATTTCTCGAGGAGCATCTCGATCTCGAGAACGGCATCTACCGGTACCAGATGCACGGGATGAACCCAGTGGCGGCGCAGGTCTTCACGCAGGGATGCGATTCGCAGGCGATCTGCACCGGCTGCCTCTTGAGTTGCGTCGATCGTGAGCATGATCTCGGAGTCAAGCCTAAGCGCTCGGTCCGAGAAGTTTGCCGACCCCATTGAAAGCCAGCGATCATCGACGAGCAGGATCTTGGAGTGCACATAAACCGGACGAGGACCCGAAAACGGACGGAAAACCTCCAGCCTGACCCGATCAGGGTGCCGTCTTGCGAAAGCCTGAATCATCGCCAAAAGCCGAGTTTGCCTGCGGATCATTCGACTGCTGAGGCCTCTGAGCAGGGAGTTGTCGGCGATGATCAGGGTGATCTCCAGGAGCTCAGTGGACTGAGAGCAGTGGCGCTTCATCAGTCGAACCAGGTGGTGCGCGACTTTTTCAGACCAGAAGTACTGGCCCTCAAGCCAGAGGTGCCGCCTGGTCTGGGAGATCAAGTGGGAAAATAGAAACTCGACTTCACGCGTGATTCGGGCGTCCGGCTCGGAGTGGGTTCGGCTCAGGTGCATTACAGTGTGGCCGTCACCTGGGGGCTCGGCCCTCGGGAAGGGGATGCTCGAGAGCGCACGCCAGCGGGAGGCAACGTGCTCGAGCAGGTCCGAGCAGGCCTGGCCCGATACCTCAAGCCCCAGCTCATGGTAGGGCCCGTGGGTTTCATGCGTATGGTCGAGCGAGCGGGCAGGGTCATGGGGGAGGTGACGGGTCGAGTCCCAGCGATCGCCACAGAGGTCGACGCTGCCCACAAGCGCCGTGTGCCCGTCCACGATCACGAGCTTTTCGTGGTGCGAGGCTCCGAGCGGGTGGCGGTTGTCGAAGACGAGGTGGACTCTGGGATGGATCTCCTCCCAGATACGAGTCTGAAGCCATTCGCGCTGCGGCATGTAGAACATCGGGTGATCCCAGAGAAGCAGGTAGAGTCGCAGCTCGGGTGCCCTGTCGCAGAGGCGAAGGACCTTCTCGCGCAGCGTCTCGGTGTGGGCGGGCTCCAGATCGGGCGTCAATCCGCTGACGGAAGGTTTTCGAAGCCTGAGTCTTGAGTCCAGTTGCCAGCCCACCACCACGATCGAACGCCTGGCTTCCTCCCAAAGCTCCGAGACTCGGTCAAAATGCGGCTCGGCGTCCCAGATGGTCTTCCACCGCCTGACTGAACCGGTTCGCCAGATGCCGCGTCGAAATTCCAAATTCCGATCAGTTTTCAAGGTCTTGTCATTGCCTCACCATTCGGGCCGATGCTAACTTGAAAGTCTATGCAACGGACGGTGCGAAGCCACACTTGTGGTGAACTGCGGGCGACCCATGAGGGTCAGGAAGTGATGCTGTGCGGATGGGTCGGCAAGCGGCGCGACCATGGGGGGCTCGTCTTCATCGACCTGCGCGACCGCCATGGAATCACCCAGCTGGTGTTCGATCCTTCGGAGGTCAAAGCCCCCGAGCTCCACGAAAAAGCGGGAAGGCTACGCAACGAGTATGTGCTCTGGGCCAAGGGCAAGGTGCGCAGGCGGCCGGGTACGATGGCCAACTCCACCATGGCGACCGGCTCGATTGAAGTCGTGGCCTCTGATCTCGCGATCCTTTCCGAGGCCAAGACTCCTCCTTTCGTGATCGATGACGAAGCCGAGGTAGCCGAGACGCTCCGGCTCAAGTATCGCTACCTCGATCTGAGGCGGCCATCACTGCAGAAGAACCTGCTCACCCGGCATCGCATGCTCCAGATCGTCCGCAACCACCTCGACGAGCATGGTTTCTGCGAAATCGAGACTCCGATCCTGTACAAGTCGACGCCCGAGGGCGCGCGCGACTTCATCGTGCCCTCGCGTCTCAACCCCGGAACTTTCTATGCGCTCCCCCAGTCGCCACAGACGCTCAAACAACTCCTGATGGTGAGCGGGATGGATCGCTACTACCAGATCGCCCGATGCTTTCGTGACGAGGATCTTCGAGCTGATCGCCAGCCCGAGTTCTCGCAGATCGACATCGAGACTTCTTTTCTCGACGAAGAGGCGTTTTTTCCGATCCTCGAGGAGATGATGAAGAAGCTCTGGAAGCAGATCCTCGGCCAGGATCTGCCGACGCCGTTTCCTCGCATGAGCTACAAGGACGCGATGAGCCGGTTTGGAAGCGACAAGCCGGATGTTCGATTCGGGCTTGAGCTTCAGGACATCTCAAAGCTTTTTGAAAAGAGCGGCTTTCAGGTGTTCCAGAACGCACTCAAGACCAACGCCCGCGGCCTCACGGGCTCCATCCGGGCGATCGTGGTTCCGGGGGCGGCCGAAAAGTATTCGCGCAAGGATCTCGATGATCTTCAGGCCAACGCCGCTCTTTTTGGCGCCAAGGGCCTGCTTTGGATCAAGGTCCAGGCCGGAGGCGAACTCCAGAGTCCTGCAGCGAAGTTCTTCAGCGACTCCGAGAAGCAGGGCCTCGTCCAGCAGCTCGGACTCAAGGAAAAAGACCTCGTGCTTTGCGTGGCTGATCCACGCAACAAGGTGGTCTGTGAGTCGCTGGGTGCGCTTCGCCTCACGGTGGGTGCTCGCGAGGGCATGATCCCGAAGCTGGGCGAGGGCAAGCCCGCGTTTTTGTGGGTGATGAACTTTCCGCTGCTTGAGTTCGATGATCGCGATGGCCGGTATTATGCCTGCCATCATCCTTTCACTTCGCCGAGACCGCAGTTCTTCGAGGATTTCGTTGCAGGTCGTAACCTCGACCACATCGAAGCCAGTGCCTACGACATGGTTCTGAACGGCGTGGAGGTGGGTGGGGGGAGCCTTCGCATCTACCGGCAGGAAGTGCAGCAGGCGATGTTCAAGCTGCTGGGACTTACGCCCGAAGAGGCCCGTCAGAAGTTCGGCTTCTTCCTCGAGGGTCTCCAGTACGGCACGCCACCGCATGGGGGAATCGCCTTTGGCGTTGATCGTCTCGCCGCGCTCCTGTGCGGCGTGGGTCCGATCCGTGACGTCATGGCATTTCCGAAGACCCAGCGCGGCACCTGCCTCATGTCCGAGTCACCCTCGGAGGTGAGTCCGGAGCAGCTTGCCGAACTCGGGGTGTCGATCACCGCCAAGCGCGACTGAGCTCGATGGATTTCTCTTTCCAGACCCGCAGGCGCGACCTGGATCGCCTCCGCAAGGAGGAGTTCGACGTGCTTGTGATCGGGGGTGGGATCACCGGAGCGGCAGTCGCACGCGAGTGCGTGAGTCGTGGACTTTCGGTGGCGCTCGTCGAACGGCGGGATATCAGCCACGGGACGTCATCGAGGAGCTCCAAGCTCATCCACGGGGGGCTTCGTTACCTCGAAAAATTCCAGTTCAAGCTCGTGTTCGAGGCGCTCGCCGAGCGGGCTCTTCTCCTCGGTACGGCTCCCACGATGGTGCGGCCGCTGCCTTTTTACTTTCCTGTGTACCGGGGAGATCGCCCGAGCCGGGGCCTTCTCGCGATGGGCATGTGGCTCTACGACGTGCTCTCGCTATTCAGGGCGCCCGGGTTTCACCGGTCGCTCGGGCGCGATCAGATGCTGGCTGAGATTCCTGCGCTCCGAAGCGAGGGCCTGCAGGGGGGCTTCAGGTATTTCGATGCTTCCATGTGGGATGACGTGCTTGGGGTGGAGATCCTTCGGGATGCAAGCCAGCACGGAGCTGCGGTTGCCACCTATTGCGAGGCGACTTCACCCGTCTTTTCGAAGACTGGCGATCAGGAATCGCTCCAGGGTTTCAATATTCGCGACTGCGAACCCGGAGCCGTACCTGGCGAATTTGCAGTGCGCGCCCGCCAGGTCATCGTATGCGCAGGGCCCTGGACCGACGAGCTCGGGTCCAGGCTTGCAAGTAGCTGGAAGCCGTGGCTCAAACCCAGCAAGGGTGTGCATCTGGTGTTTGATCTCAAGCGGCTTGCGCTCCCCGGGGCTCTCGTCATGGCGCACCCGGATGACGGCCGGATCTCGTTTGCCATACCGCGGCCTGACTACGGGGGCGGTGTGGTGATTGTCGGAACGACCGACGCGCCGACCCCGGCCGATCCGGACCGGGCTGAAATCACCTACGAGGATGTCTCTTATCTCCTCAAGCTTCTATCGAGGAATTTTCCATCACTCGGGCTCGGGCTCGATGACGTGCTGAGCGCCTACATCGGGGTCAGGCCCCTCATGGATCCAAAGAGCGGCGGAGACGGACATTCGTCCCGTCATCTGCAGCAGATCAGCCGTGAACACTTCATCGACTCAGGACCCGGAGGAGCGGTGCTGGTTGCCGGGGGCAAGTACACGACCCATCGAACGATGGCGCACGAGATCCTGGAGTTCGCAGTTGCACGCAACGAGTCCATCCGCTCGAGGCAATCCAAACGGTTCTCAACCGAGTCGCCTATCAACTCGCGGGCAACGTTGGACGCGATCGAGCGGGCCAGACTGCACCCGAGGGCCGGCGCGGTCGAAAAAGAACTTTGGGAGCGCTACGGTGCCGAAGCGCTCGAGATCCTCGGCATCGAGCAGGAGCATCCAGCTCGGGGTGACTCACCCGAGGGGTTTCCGAGAATCGAGGCCCAGCTTCGATTTGGCATTCGAATGGGCATGGTCCTGCACCTCGAGGATTTTTATCTGAGACGTATCCCACTCTTTGCTTCGCGCAAGGATCATGGACTTCCGTGGCTCGACCGACTCGCCGAGGTCTGGGCCGAGGAGCTTGAAAAGACTTCCGCGGCCGCCGAGGCCGAAAAAAAGGCGCTGATGACGGAGCTTGCCGCACGCGAGAGCTGGCGTTTAGCCCTGCCGACCTCAGCGCAGGAGAAGGGCGCTTCCAAAGTCGCGGGGGTCTGAGACCGCCTCGCGGAGCGAGGCTGCCATCACGCGGCAGTGCACCTCGCCTCGACGAACCTTGTGCCCGCGCCTCCGGAGCCCTTCATCCACGGCGGCAGGAATGGAGACTTCTGGGGGGGCTTCCTCGATCACGAGCTCATCCGGAATCCACTGTTGGTGCACCCTCGGGGCCGAGACGGCCTCACCCAGCGAGCGTCCGTCGATCCACTGTGAGAGGAGCGTCTGGGCGATGCAGGTGATGATGCGCGTGCCTCCCGGGGCGCCAATCGCCAATACGGGTCGATCTTCGCCGTCTGGAGTGCGCTCGACTACGATCGTGGGGGTCATGCTCGAGAGGGGAGTCTTGCCGGGTTCAATGCGGTTGGGGGCGCCACCCACGGCGCCGTAGAGGTTTCTGACTCCGGTGGCCACGCTAAAATCATCCATCGTATTGTTGAGCAGGATGCCGGTGCCCGAGATGACCTGGCCACTTCCCATCCAGCCGTTGATCGACTGTGTGGTGGCAATGGCATTTCCCTCGCGGTCCATCAGCGAGAGGTGGGTCGTGTCGTTCGATTCATTGCCTAAATCGTGCGATGGCTCGTTCGACCCCTCGGGCAGGATCTCAGTTGCAGGGAGTGCCTTCTCGCTTGCCGGGCCTTCCATGTAGCGGCGGCGTCGGGCGTCGAGATAGGCGCTCGAGAGCAGCCAGTCCTGGGGGAGGCGAGTGAAGGCCGGATCTCCGAGGTAACGGGCCCGATCAGAGAAGGCCACCTGCATGGCCTGTGCAGTGCGATGGATTCCGTACTCGCTCTTGAGTCCGGCCTGTCGCAGGCGTTTGAGATCCGGATCAAGCAGTCCAAGGATCTGCGGAATGAGGATTCCTCCCGAGCTGGGAGGCGGCATGAGCACGATCTTACGGCCCATGACCTCTGCCCGGACGGGCTTTCGCTCGATCACCCGGTACTTGGAGAGGTCCTGCGCCGTGATGGGCGAACCCATCCGCCGAAGAGCCGATGAAAGCGTCCGTGAGAGCCGGCCGGTGTAAAAGCCCTGCGATCCTTCGGCTGCAATTTGTCGTAGCGTCACCCCGAGCTCGGGCTGCCGCAGCAGATCACCGCTCTTCAGGGCGCTCCCGTCAGGCCGCAGAAAGATCCGCGTCGCATCGGCGTCGCCCGCGAGCACGTCTCGCCGATCAGCGAGCGCGAGGGCCAGGGCCGGGTATACAGTAAAGCCCTGCTCCGCCAGTTCGATCGCGGGCTGCAGCACTTGCTTCCACGGCAGTTTTCCCTGACGGGCGTGCACCCAGCCGAGCCCTGCGACCAGTCCCGGAATCCCGCCACCCAGAGGAGTGTCCTGCAGGAGCGGCAGAATGGCCTCGGGTTTTTCCTTCAGAAGCTTTTCTGGCAGGCGGATGCCGGCCGGGGCGCGCTCCCGGAAGTCCAGCGCAAGCCAGCTCTTGCTGGCCGCGTGGTAAGACACCCAGAATCCGCCACCCCCAATCCCGGTAGAGTGGGGCCTTTCAACCGAGATCACGAATGAGGCCGCAACTGCGGCATCCACCAGATTGCCTCCCTCCTTAAGAAGGCGGGCTGCAGCCCGGGTTGAAGCCACTCCCTGAGTCGCGATCGAGACCCGTGCCGGCCTGCTGCAGGCCCCAAAAAGCACTGCTGCCGCGAGAACCGGCACGACTCTCAGTGGGTTCCCGGGCAGTCGCATTAAAACGCCCTGACCCTGACGCCTTCCTTCTGGACGAAATCGCGGATGGTCTTTGAATTCAACGGCTCGAGACGCCAGAGCAGTTCGTGCAGGAGCGAAAGCGTCTTCCGGCCTTCGGGCGTATCGAACTGGTCTGTGATCACGCGCACATCGCGGGTGATCGAGATCAGGTTATTGACGAGTGACTGGAGGTCGGTCTGGAAGAGCCGGCTGCGCTCGACACTTCCGAGCGTCTGGTTGAGATTTGCGCTCATCTTGTAGAGCAGTTCGATCGATCGGGTGATGTCACCTTTGTTCTTGTCGACGAGATCACGGAGGGAGCCCGCGAGATCAAAGCTCTGCGAAATCAGCTGGTCGATGCGGGGAGGGTCGATCCCGGCAAGGGTTTGGCCCTGACGTACCTCGGGCGACTCGCTCGAGCCGGGTGTGACCTCGATGTATCGCTCTCCGATGATGCCCGCGATATTGATGTAGAACTTGCTGTCGGCCCTGACCCCACGGGCTGCATCGCTCTGGATTGAAACCTTCATTTTGAGCGGGACGATGCCCTCGGCGGGGGAAAAGAACTCGATCGACTCGACCCTTCCGGCCTTGATTCCGGAGACCCTGACCGGCGACCCCACTTCGATGCCCCCTGCGAAGTTGTAGGTCAGGTAGAAGCTCACCGAGCGCGAAAAGGGGTTTCGCACTCCGAGCAGCCACGCAAACACCACGACCAGGATCGCCGTACCCGCGGCAAGCAGGCCGACCTTGAGCTCATTCTTAGCAGACTGGGTCATATGATCCCAAGGTTAGCGGCTCAGCCACCGAGGGTAAACAGGTACGTCAGCACGAAGTCGAGGACGATCACCGCGATCGTGCCCGAGACCACCGCCCGGGTCGTGGCCTGACCCACGCCATCCGAGCCGCCCCTGCATCTGAAACCGTAGGCACACGAGATCAGCGGCGTCACGGCCCCGAATGCCAAGGCTTTGACCGCTCCCGTTACGAGGTCGCCCATACCCACGAAGTGCCGCAATGTGTTCAGATACTCGGGTACGGAAAAATGGAACCGCAGCACCGCCATGAGGGTGGCGCCCCCAAGGGTCACGGCCATCGCCAGGAGGGTCAGCGCCAGGGTCGAGAAGATCCCCGCCATCCACCTCGGAAATACGAGCAGCCTCACCGGGTCGATACCCATGAGCTGGATGGCCTCGAGCTGCTCGGTCACTTTCATTCCCCCGAGTTCAGCCGTCATGGTGGCGCCCGCCTTGGAGACGAGCAGGAGTGCCGGAACCACGATTCCCAGCTCACGAAGGATGAACTGAACCGTGAAACCCGGGATCATCGAAGTGGTGTGGAGCGCATGATCCATGTGGAAGGCAATCTCCATCGTCACCACAAGCCCGGCGAATGCAGTGGCGATGACCACGATCGGGACGCTCCCGACTCCCTGAGATGCGATCTGCTCAAGGATCTGCCGGGTGACGGTCCGCCTTCGCCACGCACCCCTGCCGAGCGCCGTGATGCAGACCGAGGCGTGGTGGAGGAATTCTGAAAGCACGGAGTCGCCATCTAACCTGGGCATCACACGCCTCCCCGAAGGGACGCGATCGCGTCGAGCGCCTGCCCGAGGACGAAGTTTGCCAGCACGATATATAGGTTCGTGTAGATCGCCGCCCAGGTTACGGCGCGCCCGACGCCCAGTGCCCCGCCGCGGGCAGTGTAGCCCTGGTGGCAGGATACGCCTGCGACGATGATGCCGTAGGTAAATGACTTGAGCATTCCGGCTGCGAAGACCTCGAAGCCCGCGAAGCGCGGGATTCCGGAAATAAACTGGAGAGGATTGACCCCTGCAGCCAGCGAAGCCACCAGCATGGAGCCCAGCAGGGCCACCATGAGTCCAACGACCAGCAGCAGCACCGAGGCGCTGACAATCGCAATGAATCGGGGGACCACGAGGTATTCGAGCGGATCCGTCCCCAGACACTCGATGGCATCGATCTGGTCGGTGATCCGCATTGTGCCGAGCTCGGCAGCCGTGTAGGCCCCCACCTTTCCGGCAAGCAGGAAAGAGATGATCAGTGGCCCCACCTCACGGATGCAGGCCGATGCCGTGAGGCCTCCTGTGAGGCTCCGTGCCTCGTAGACCGAAAGCATTGCCGTGAACTGCAGCGCAAGGATGGCGCCGACGAAGAACCCCGCAAATAGAACCGTCACCAGACTCCTCTGGTAGACATCGAGCATCTGGGCAAGCACGAGGCTCCTGCGACTCCCGTGGATCGAGTCCGGTCGTACGGAGGATTTCAAGACGCTTCCGATAAACGCGATCAGTGCGCCCAGCTCGCGCAGTGCCTGCCTCATCTGGAAAGCTCCTCGGCCAGGAACTCACGGATCAGGGATGAGGGGTGGCGGCGAATTTCATCGACTGTTCCCAGAGCGAGGATTCGTCCTTCATCGAGTACGAGGATGCGGTCGGCAATCTCCAGGGCACACCCCATGTCATGTGAAACCACCACGCTTGTGACCGCAAGGCTGCGCGAGAGTTCCTCGATGAGCCGGTTGATGGCCCGCGTGGTGATCGGATCAAGTCCGGTCGTGGGTTCGTCAAAGAGCAGGATCTCAGGGCGGGGTGCGAGTGTGCGCGCCAGTGAGACGCGCTTCTGCATTCCATACGAGAGCGCCGCAGGAAGTTTGTCGAGGATTCCTGGCAGGTCATCGCCGAGCCTGACCCGATCCATCACCTCAAGGACCCGGGACCGGATCTCAGCGGGGGGGAGGTGGCGCAGACCGAAACCCACGTTTTCCAGCACAGTAAGGGAGTCGATCAGCGCGGGCTGCTGGAAGACCATTCCGCAGCGCCTGCGGACCTCCTGCAGGCCGTCCGGAAGGTCACGGCCCAGCACCTGAACTCGCCCTGAGTCGGGCTGCATCATCCCGATGATGTGCTTGAGCGTGACTGATTTTCCCATGCCGCTTCGGCCCAATACGAACAGGATTTCACCCCTGCGCACCTCGAAGGTCACGGCATCAAGTACCTTGCGGCCGGAAAAGGCCTTGCTGCACGAGTCGAACCGAATCACCGGATCGGCGGCGACCTTCATGAAAGGGGGCCTTCCTGCAGGCCATGAACGAACTGTCTGATGGCTGGGTCCTGCGAGCGGCGCACCTGATCCGGGCTTCCACCCGACCAGAGCCTTCCCCGTGCCAGAAGATGGATCTCGTCACCGAGCTCATAAGCGCGGTTCATCTCATGGGTCACGGCGATGAACGTCATGGGCCCGTCCATCCGCTCCTGCTGCAGCCTTCGGATGAGCGAGCAGATCTTCCGGGATGTGATCGGATCAAGGCCCGCGGTGGGGTCGTCGTAAAGCACCACCTCCGGCCGCACGATGAGCGCGCGCGCGATTCCAAGGCGCTTTTGCATCCCGCCAGAAAGTTCGCCCGGCAGCAGGTGCCCGGTGCCGGTGAGTCCCACCCAATCGAGGTGCAGTCGAGCCTGTTCAATCGCCTCGGGTCCCTCGATGTTGAGTCCCTCACGAAGCGGAAAGAGGAGGTTTTCAAGAACCGTCATCGAATCAAACAGGGCGTTGCGCTGGAAGAGCATGGAGACCCGGGGCGAGGCCACCTGGAGTCGGCCCTCATCAGGCACCAGCAGGCCGGCGATGAGCTTGAGAAGCACGGACTTGCCCGAACCCGACAGCCCCACGATCACGGCCGAGGACCCCGCTCGGACCGAAAGGTCCGCACCCCTGAAGACCCAGGAGGCTCCAAACTTTTTTCCGACCCCTTCGAGCTGGATCACGACAGCAGATAGGGTAGCAGAATCTCCTGAGCGAGCAGCTTTTTATTGAGGGGCAGGAGTGCCTCATGGCGGGCGCGAGCCAGTCGTTCCGAGCGCTCAAGCCAGAACCGGTGCGCCTCGCCGGGCCCTCGCAGATGGAACTCCACGTACTTCGCATGTGAAGTCAAAAACCTGTCAAATCCGTGGGGCGCAGCGTGTCCAGACTGAGAGGACCAGCGCAGGAGTTCAAGCTGCATGGGTTCGAGCAGGTCGATCAGTTGCAGGATCCCGTCGCTCCCGCTTGAGGCCCACTCCAACACGGCATTGAGTTGTTC
>CAIOHW010000363.1 GCA_903858195.1 Oligoflexia bacterium
CACATAGGCAACAAACATCAGTCCGACCATGACCATGCCCTTCCAGAAGGCCGAGAAGTTGCCGGCTACGAGGCCCGAAAGGACCGCAAGCGAGGCGCCGCCTTCGCGCGAGGCGGAGACGACTTCTGCCACGTGCTTGGACTTGGCCGAGGTGAACACCTTGGTGAACTCCGGAATGATCGCAGCAGCGAGCGTTCCGCAGCTGATGATGACCGAGAGCTTCCACCAGAGGTCGCCCATGTCGGCGATCATCAGATGGCTGATACCGAAGGTCACACCGATCGAAACGATCGAGGTCACCCAAACGAGTGCAGTGAGCGGCACTTCGAAGTCAAAGTGCTTGAGCCCTGAAAACTTGGCCCTCGCCCATGCACCGGTCACCCAATACGAGAGGATTGAGGTCACGATCATGAGCACGCGCATGACAAAGATCCAGAGGATGAGCTTGGCCTGGATCTCCTGGCCGTTGGCCATGAGAGCAAGTTTTCCATCAGCGCCCATCTGCATGCCGGCGGCAAGCGAGATGAAGCTGATGAGCGCCACGCCCGTCACGCCGTAGGTTTCAAAACCGTCGGCCGTCGGACCCACGGAGTCACCTGCGTTGTCGCCCACGCAGTCAGCGATGACGCCGGGGTTGCGGGCGTCGTCTTCCTTGATCTTGAAGACGATCTTCATGAGGTCAGAACCAATGTCGGCAATCTTGGTGAAGATGCCGCCGCAGATGCGGAGTGCCGAAGCGCCGAGCGACTCACCGATCGCGAAACCGATGAAGCAGGCACCGGCCTGTTCCTTGGGGATGAACAGGAGGATGAACATCATCATGATGAGTTCGACGCAGATGAGAAGCACGCCGATCGACATTCCAGCGCGAAGCGGGATGTCCATGACCGGATAGGGCTTGGCTGCGAGCGACACAAACGCCGTGCGGGAATTTGCGTAGGTGTTGATGCGGATGCCGAACCAGGCCACGGCAAAAGAGCCGAGAATGCCGAGGATCGACCACAGAAGGATGAGCGACACGGTGCCGGCGCCCTTTCCTTCGAGCACGCCGAAGTAATAGACAATGCAGGCGCCGATGAAGAGCTCAAGAACGATCAGGAGCTTGCCCTGCTGAATCATGTAGGTCTTGCAGGTCTCATAAATGAGGTGCGAGATGTCGAGCATCGACTTGTGGGCCTTGAGGTTCTTGATGCGGTTGAACTCAACCAGACCGAACACCATGCCCAGCGCCGAAATGACCATGCCCCAGCCGAGAAGGGCATTGCCCGAGATCTCGGTACCGAAGAGGTTGTAAACCATGTTGAGTTCGGGAAGGTGCAGGTCGGCTTCGCTTGCGCGGGCCACTGACGCGAACGCCAGTCCCAGCGCAAAAAGGCCTGCACTCTGGAGAAACGATTTGAGAGTTGCGTTTCGCATGAGGTTTCCTTTTTGTTTCGAGGTTTTGCGGAGGTCTTAATGGAGCATTGCGTCTGAGTAAAGCAGTAAAGCTGATACTCACCCGATCCTGAGGCTCGAAGCTACCTAGCGCGTTGCGTTAAGGTGCTCGCCGAATCGCCTCATCGTCCACGCGTGGAGCGGCGCCTGCGTGAGCAGGTAAATAAACCAAGGGAGCCTCGGCACGAATTCATGGATCGATGCCAGCGTGTAACGGCGCTTCTCCACCTGCCGAAATTCAAGCCAGCCCGTATCGGTGGTGCGCGTGAGCACTCCGCCCACGATGTGGAATTTCATGCGGTCACCGCCGAACTCTCCGCCCTCAGCCGACTCGGGGACGAGTTTCAGCACAAGAAGGCTCCAGGGGAGTCCCCGGATTCGAAACTCGATCCTCCCCGACCTCTCGTCCACGCGCACATCAATGAGACGAATAAACGCTCCCGGAAGCCAGCGCATGTACTCCATCGCAATCCAGCTGCAGTTGCGCGCGGGCAGGCTCGGCAGCCTCTGGATCGAGCGCACGGTCCGAAACTGCCGGCGCAGGCGGGGCTGCCTGCTCAATGCCTCGAGTGCCATCGACTTGAAGGTCGGAAATCGGATCATGGGAGCAATCAGTGGATCGGGGCTCGAAGCCGGAAGGTCGCAAAGCAGGCTGTCGATGAGGGGTGAAACGAGCGAAAGGCTTGTCCTTCCAAAAAGGCTCACCCAGAGCTTTGAAAAGCCGGTCGACTCGATAGGCACCGGGATCATGAGGCGCCTCACCCCCAGCACGTCGGCCATCCGCCGGAGCAGCGTCTCGTAGTGGAGCGACTCGCCATTCACGAGATCAAGAGTCCTGCCGGAAAATGCCGCGTCTCGCACGGAGGCACAGAGCACCCTCACCACATCGTCGATAAAAATGGCCTGCGTGCGCCTCTGCGTCCAAGCAGGAAGGATCATCATCGGAAGGCGCCTGACGAGGCCCTCAAGAATGCCAAACGAAGATCCGCCAGGACCCACCACCATTCCCGCACGTAACACAGTGACCGGAATGCCCGTCTCCTTGAGCACATCTTCCACCTCACGGCGGCTCTCGAGATGCCGGCTGATATGCCCCTCGGGCACAAGCCCCCCGAGGTAGACGATGCGCCTGACACCCCGGGCCTGCGCCGCTCGTGCGAAGTTGTCGGCAAGAAGCAGGTCCGTGTCATGAAAGCTTCCCTGAAACAGCGTGCTCGAAGGCATCATCGAGTGGATGAGGTAGACTGCAACCTCCGCCCCCTCGAGCGCCTCGCTCGTGCTCTGGGCCGAAAACAAGTCCGTACGCTGCCAGCGCGCTCCGGGAGGCAGGCGCCCCGGGTCTGATCGCGAAAGCGCCGCCACGTCGGCCCCCTC
>CAIOHW010000364.1 GCA_903858195.1 Oligoflexia bacterium
GGAGATGCGCAAGCTTCGCAGGCAGATGCAAATCATCTTCCAGGATCCGTTTGCCTCGCTCAACCCACGCATGACGGTTGAGGAAATCCTCTCTGAGCCGATCGAGATCCACGGTCTTGCTCCGGATCGTGCGGGCAGGCTGGAAAAGATCCATCGCCTGCTGGATCTTTGCGGTCTCAGGCGTGAGTCACTGCAAAGGTATCCACATGAGTTTTCTGGAGGCCAGCGTCAGCGAATCTGTATTGCCCGTGCGCTTGCCGTGGAACCCGAGTTCATCGTCTGTGATGAGCCGGTGTCGGCCCTGGATGTATCGATTCAGGCCCAGATCATCAACTTGATGCAGGATTTGCAGCGAGAGCTGGGGCTAACCTACCTCTTCATTGCCCATGATCTGAAGGTCGTTGAGCACATCTCCAATCGGGTAGCAGTGATGTATCTCGGAAAGATCGTGGAACTCGCGCCGTCGGATCAGATCTACGCAAATCCCAAGCATCCCTACACACAGGCGCTCCTCTCGGCGATCCCGGTCCCTGATCCGACGCGAAGCCGCAGTCGTCTCATCCTCAAGGGTGATGTGCCTTCGCCGCTCGAGCCTCCGGCGGGGTGTCATTTCCATCCGCGCTGTCCCAAGGCCCAGCCCGAATGCCAGAAAGTCGTGCCGTCTCTGGGGGTTAGGCCGGGGGGTGTCGATTCGCACACAGTTGCCTGTCACTTTCCGATAGAGTCAAACCCCTGATATTACAAGGCAAATAGCGACTTTACTCCTGTAAGCGGGAAGCCGATACGTCTCAGGAAGGGGTGTGCCCTTTCTGGAGGAGTATGCTGTTTTCGCGCAAAAAAGTGCCGGGAGGCGAAGCGGGGTCGATGCGGATTTGTCCGATCGATACCGTGCGCGCTTTTTACCCGATGCCTGCGCCGACCTACCTCCTGTTGCGCGGCAACGACAAGTTCATTTCGGTCAAGGCACCGCTCGATTTCTTCACCCCGGATGAACTCGAGCGCTTCAAGCCGTTTGGCGCATTCTTTTTTCCTGAGTTCGTGGAACGCGTGATCCCGTTCCGAAGGGGCACCGCGGCCTTGCGCACTCTCTTGGCGTCGACGAGCAGCGTCGATGAGGGCCCAGCCCCCTATGAAGTTTCGGATGCATTCGTCCGCCTCGCTGCAGAGGCTTGGAGTGAGGGCGGGCTCGTGGAGCCGTTCTTTGTCTCGATGTTCGTCCATGAGCTCTTTGAGCCCATTCCTGGCCAATGGATGGTCGAGACCTACGTTCGAAGCGTAGATGCCTACGAGCAGGGCATCCTTCGATCCGCATGGGCCACGTGGAACGCCATGCACCTGGGGTACCTGAACCTCGGATGGCTCCAGTCTTTCAGGAACAACGTTTTCAAGGTTGCCTCGCAGATCACCCGCGACCGTGCCGAGATCATGAAGATGCTCCCGGAGCCCTGGATGCGCGAGATGGCAACTTTTCAGGTGCCGCTCAATGCTATCCGGTTGGACCGCATGCGCGCGAAGGGCGAACATTCCAAACTTTTCTCGCGCGGTGAGCGCCTGCGAACCGAGCTGATCAAGGACACCGGACAAATCGTCTCTATTTTTGGGCCGGGAGGTTTCAGGAATGGCTGATCACATCAGTCCATTTCGACAGCCGATGTGCTTCGGCCTGGCCGGCGTGATGCGCGCTGAGGTGCGCGTCTTTCACGAGGTGCTTTTCGATATCCGTGCGGTCGGCCGTGTATCGGATCTTTTTGCAGCAAGACTCAAACGCGCCGTGCCCGATGACTTGGAGTTCAGGGCGTCGATTCTCTTTGGTGTCCTGGATTCTTACCGCGTTCTTGCTCCGAGCGGCCCCATCCGCGTGGAGTGCGGCGTGGACGGAGAGAAGCTCGGCATCTCGGTTGTGTTTCCGGTTAACCCGGATCGGGCTCCAAAATTCGACGGCATGGTCGAAAGGGTTTCGGCTCCCCGGAGTGCCGATCGCTTTGAGCAGATGCTGCAGTTTCTGCAGACCCTCGGGGATCATGTGCTCTACAAATACCAGCCCTCCACCGGCATGGCAGAGGTCTGCGTGCTTGCCGTCAAATCGAGGGGTGCTCTTTCGGCAGTACCGAGGAGCAAGGGTAAGTTTGAGCTCATTGTTCTGCCAAGCGAGTCTTTTGATTCGCCACCGGTTGCAGAGTCGGTGGCGCTGGGTGATCTCGACTACTCCAAACTGCTCGGGTTCGATGCCAAGAATGCTGATGGCAGCGATGCTCCACCGACGGGAGAAGTGCTCAGGCATTTGGCCGCCGACGCTGCAAGCGCATACGAAGCCGTTCGACTCAAAAAGTATGGACTGGTCAGCGATAACGAGGCGATCCGGGTGTCCGGTGGCGCCGACGATGATGATTCGGATGGCAACACCCGCGTCAAGGGCGTGACCAGCCAACTAAAAACCGACAACCGTGCCCTCACGATCGAGGGTGACGCAAGTGATGCTGGGGCAGGTTCGGATTCGAGTACCGTTGTTGCCGGCGGAGACGATGCCGAGGAGGGTGCAGGCGGTACCAAGAGGTTCTCCGGGGGCGCAGATTCAGATACGGACTCGGATTCGGAAGTGGCTTCGGATGAGGTCGTTGACGAGGCTCCCCCAAAGAAAAAGGGAATCTTCAAGCGCCTGTTTTCGGCTTTCTCTGACGAAGAGGACGAATCGACCCTGGTGCTGTCGGATTCAAAGAAGGAGGGAGCTTCGGACTCCGATGGCGAACCTCAGACGGCCACGGCTCGTGAGTTTGGGAAGAAAATCAGGGAACTTGAGAAGGAGACCGAAGACGGCTCATTTTCAAAGTTCGTGGATCGCGTCGACCAGGACCGCGCCAAAATGAAGGAACAACTGAAGAACAAGAAGGCCGAAAAATGGGTGGACGGCCTGGCTGCCGACCTCGTTTCCGAACGCGCGAGGCTGGCTGAAATGACCAAGAACCTCGCACAGAGCGCAAGACAGAAGGAGCTTGAGTTCAAAAATCGCGAAAACACCATGATGCAGGCCATGCGCGAAAAAGAAGAAGCTCTTCGCGTCAAAACCATGCAGCTCATGCGCTCGAAAGACCAGGTCGCCAAGCTCCAGATGTCGGTCGAACGTGCCAAGAAAGCGGGCTCCGGAAACGAGGAGAGCGCATCGAGGATCAAGCTTGGCCAGACGCAGCGGCTATTGCAGTCGATCCGGTCTGAGAATGAGCAGATGACACAGAAAATGCAGGAGATGCGCCTGAAAGTGGAGCAGCTCAATGAGCAGCGCAAGCTCACGGTACCCAATACGACCCATGTGGAGCTCCAGAGGAAATTTGACAGACTCAAGCGTCAGTTTGACGAAATGAAACGGAAAGCCATCAAGGATGCGCTGGAGCAGGGGCAAGGGCAGGATGATGACAGCTCCGACCCCAAGGGCGGCGGATCCAAGGCGGCTTGAGGCGGCAGGAGGAATCATGAAGTCGAGAGTCTGGGTTTTGATGGTTGGGATGGCTCTAGTGGGCGCAATGGGCGCCCAGGCCGAAGAGGGCGGGACCTTCGAGGAGCGGAGGGCAAAGCTCCTTAAGCATTTGGATGAGCGGATTGCAGCCCTTGGGTCTGCCAAGTCCTGCATACAATCGGCAAAAGATGAGGCGGGCCTCAGGGCCTGCCACGACAAGATGCGCGAGGAGCGCCAGGAGCGTCTCGATGAGTGGCGCGAGCGCCGCCGCGAGAGGCGAGAAAAACGGTAAGAAAAGGCCAAGTGAGCGGCCGGGCCACCTATGCTATAACGAGGGCAGACGCTCTCGTGGTGGAATTGGTAGACACGCTGGTCTTAGGAACCAGTGCCGTAAGGCGTAACAGTTCGAGTCTGTTCGAGAGCACCATTTAACGCGGCGCTTAAGTAAAAGGTGGCGGACACCCTAGAAGGTCCCCTTACACGACAAGTCTTCAAGCTCGGTCTTGATCTGCGTTTCGTCGGTGATTGGGTCCAGCGTGGCGATGATCTGGTCGAACTCAAGCGACAGCGTGAGGCCGTCCCCTTCGGCTTCAAATACTCCTTCAAACTTGATGTTGATGCGGTCGTTGGTCTGCCGCAGTGAGCCGTTATTATACTGTACGCTCTGGCCTGACGCGCAGGAGCTGTCGAGCTCAAACTCGATGCGCCGGTAGGTGCCAGCCGGAACCGCGACCGAGCCCAAGGTGCTGCCGGAGGGCGAGAGCGTGACTTCGCCCAGGTCAAAGTTGAAGTTCTCGCTGTCGGCCTGATCGCCATCGCTCTCGCCGTCAAAGTCAGTCTTAAAGCGCAGGCGCTTGAAGCAGAGCGTGAGGTCGCTCACGGCTGCGTAGGCAGGGGTGATGAGACTGAACCACGAAGACGCCATGGCCCCGTAGGGTGCAGCTTTCAGGGTCACCACGGGGTTACCGGTGGTCGTGCCGCCGCAGGAAGACTGGGTGATTGCAGTTGCGAGGGCGATCGCCATTGAGAGAGACAGGCTGATAAATGACTTCATGAGGTTTTCCTTCGGCCGGGGGCCTTGCGGGTCATTGGAAACAGGATGAGCTCGGCATGGTAAACGGCTTGGCCCGGGGACTTTTGGTCGGGCTTCTGTCCCAGTTCTCGAATCCTGCGGATGGCATCCTCGAGGATCGAGCGGGCTTCTTCGAACTGGCGTTCGCCAAGCGCCACAGTGTGGCCCAGGATCATTCGCTCGGCTGAGGGGGTATCGACGATCGATCGAGCGGCAAGATCAAGCACTTCGTGATGAAACTGGGTGAGGGCCACTTTGTAGACGCCTCCCACGCACTCGAGCGCGCGATCAGGGATCGAAAAGCGCCCGTCAGCCGCCTTGGACAAAAAACCGTTTGCGAGAAGGAAATCGAGGGTCGCCTGGATCTCGCTTGCCGAAACCGTCTCGCGAAGCCGGGGCTGGATCCACTCGGGCGTGGGCTCAAAGTCGGGAAGTAGGGCCATCTCGCGGATGGCGACATAGTACCAGTGCGTGAGGTAGCGGTAGGTCTCAAGCTCTCGAGGGTTCGAGCGCTGGTAGGCGCCAAAGCGCTTCATCTTTTCGAGCGCTTCGAGCCGGGTCTGCTGGGAGTCGGTCGTGCCGAGCGCGACGAGTGCTTCGAGGTAGGAGCGTTCGTTTTTAGAGAGTCCGAGATGGGGGCCGAGCTTGGTGAGTGACTTGTGGGAGAGCACCCGTTTGCCGGCAAGGA
>CAIOHW010000365.1 GCA_903858195.1 Oligoflexia bacterium
GATTGAGCTTTGCCGGGTTCGTGATCGCCATCGCATGTGATCTGGCTCGAATCGAAGTTTTCAGCCCGTCCCGCCAGCCCTCCCAGGATGGCCGGGGCGGGCTTTTTTTGTTCAAAACGGTGAAGGATCTGGGTTAGTTTCGGCCGCAAATGACGACACGCACTGCAGCAGCCGGAACCTGGTTTGGCCACCCCAAGGGACTATTTGTCCTGTTCTTCACCGAGATGTGGGAGCGCTTCTCGTACTACGGGATGCGCGGGCTCATGAAGCTCTACATGGTGAACTACCTTTTCGTCGCCACGCGCGAAGTCCTGCAGGGCGACGGATCACCGACCATCACGGGCGATCCGATGGCGGTGGTGGGCTGGGAGACGATCCGAAACTGGATCAATTCCGATCCCTCGACTGCGGCCGGATCCTACGCTTCGGTCATCTACGGCTGGTACACGGGGTTGGTGTACCTGACCCCGGTTCTCGGTGGCTGGCTTGCCGACAAGTACCTCGGCCAGCGAAAGACTGTGTTCCTGGGCGGCATTCTCATGGCCATCGGCCATTTCATCATGGCGTTTGAAAACTGGTTTTTCATCGCGCTTGCATTCCTGATCGTGGGCTGCGGTGCATTCAAGCCGAATATCTCGACCCAGGTGGGCGCGCTTTACCCGGAAGGCGACCCGAGGCGTGACGGCGCATTCACCATCTTTTACATGGGCATCAATCTCGGTGCCTTCATCTGCAACCTCGTGTGCGGGACCCTCGCAGCCACCTTGGGCTGGCATTATGGGTTTGGCGCCGCAGGCGTCGGCATGCTCATTGGCCTGGTCGTATATACGCTGGGGCAAAAGCATCTGGCTCCCGACACCCTTTCAGTGGCCAAGAGCAAGGCAAGTGAAGGTGCTGCAGCTGTAGCGGAGCCGCTTTCCAAGGACGAGTGGAAGCGCGTGTGGGCGCTCATTGCGCTTTGCCTGCTCAATGTCGTGTTCTGGGCCGTCTACGAGCAGCAGGGCAACACGATGCAGACCTGGGCGGACGAGCGCACGACCTGGCCCGTCCTTTTCGGATTCCAGATGCCTGCCACCTGGTTCCAAAGCTTCAACCCGCTCTTTATCTTCCTGCTCGCTCCGGTGTTTGACATGTTCTGGATCTGGCAGTCCAAGCGCGGTTCGGAGCCAAGCAGTGTCGGCAAGATGGCGATCGGCTCAACGGTGCTCGGTCTTTCGTTCATCGTGATGGTGATCGGCGCAGGCTTTGTCGGCGAAGAAAAGGGAAGCTGGTTCTGGCCGGTGTTCTGCACTTTGCTGCTCACGGTGGGGGAGCTCTACCTCTCGCCGATCGGCCTTTCGCTCGTGACCAAGGTCTCACCCGCCCGTATCGTCTCGATGATGATGGGCATGTGGTTTCTGTCGAGCTTCCTCGGCAATACGCTTTCGGGCTACATTGGCGTTCTCTTTGAGGAGAAGGTTCTGACGGCAGCCCAGTTCTTCTGGTTCTTGACCGGGCTTGGATTGGCAACGGGTCTTGCCATGTGGGCATTTTCAAAGCCGCTTAACCGCGTGATTTCGGGAGCCAAACCCGCAGGGACTTGACGGCAGGGGTTTCGATCCCATTATCTGGAGCATAGGGAAAGCAAAGGAGCTTCAACATGTTTGCCTGGGCCAAGCGCATCTTTCTATTCATGGCGTTGAACCTGCTCGTGATGGTCACGATCTCCGTGATCTTGAACCTGCTGGGAGTCAGGCCGTACCTCACTGCCTACGGGATGGACTACGAGAGCCTGATGGCCTTTTGCCTGGTCTGGGGCATGGGCGGCGCATTCATCAGCCTCCTGCTCTCGCGCATCATGGCCAAGATGATGATGGGCGTGAAGGTCATTGATCCCTCGCGCCTGCAGGGCGGAGAGGCGCAGTGGCTCATGGAGACCGTGTACGCACTGGCTCGCTCTGCCGGA
>CAIOHW010000366.1 GCA_903858195.1 Oligoflexia bacterium
ACCATGAGCGCCTCATCCGGCAAGAAGACCAGTCACCCCAAACTCCAGTCGAAGGCGCCCTCGGGCCCGATCGAAAAAAAGTGGGACAACCGAAAGTTCGAGAACAAGCTCGTCAACCCCGCCAATCGCCGCAAGCACAAGATCATCGTCGTGGGTGCAGGCCTTGCCGGCGGATCGGCAGCCGCATCGCTCGGTGAGGCGGGCTATCAGGTCGAGTTGTTTGTTTATCACGACAGCCCAAGGCGCGCGCACTCGATCGCGGCACAAGGGGGCATCAACGCCGCCAAGAATTACCAGAACGACGGTGACTCGGTTTATCGCCTGTTTTACGACACGATCAAGGGTGGCGACTTTCGCGCGCGCGAGGCCAACGTTCATCGACTGGCAGAAGTTTCGGTCAACATCATTGACCAGTGCGTGGCGCAGGGCGTGCCGTTTGCGCGCGAATACTCAGGATATCTCTCCAACCGTTCGTTTGGCGGCTCGCAGCTTCAACGCACGTTTTATGCCCGTGGCCAGACCGGTCAGCAGCTTTTGCTCGGAGCTTACTCGTCATTGATGCGCCAGATGGGCGAGGGCACGGTGAAAGTGCATCCCTATCACGAGATGCTCGATCTTGTGCTGGTGGACGGAAAAGCGCGCGGCATCGTGACTCGAAATCTCAAGACCGGAGAGCTTTCGACCCACACGGCAGACACGGTTCTGCTTGCCACGGGCGGCTACGGCAACGTTTTCTACCTGTCTACGAATGCCAAGAAATCGAACTGCACGGCAGCTTGGAGGTCGTACAAGCGCGGAGCGTTTTTCGGTAATCCCTGCTTCACTCAGATTCATCCGACCTGCATCCCGGTTTCGGGCGACTATCAGTCGAAGCTCACCCTCATGTCCGAGTCGCTTCGCAATGACGGGCGGGTGTGGGTGCCCAAGCAAAAGGGCGACAAGCGAAAGCCCCAGGACATCCCCGAAGCCGAGCGCGATTATTATCTGGAGCGCATGTATCCTTCGTTTGGAAACCTGGTTCCTCGTGACGTGGCTTCGCGTGCAGCGAAAGCCATGTGCGATGCAGGACAGGGAGTGGGGGATACGGGTCTTGCCGTTTACCTCGACTTTGGTGATGCGGTGAAGCGCATCGGCAAGGAGGGGGTGGCCAAGAAGTACGCAAACCTCTTCCAGATGTATGAAAAGATCACGGGAGACGATCCGTACTCCGTGCCCATGCGCATCTATCCCGCCGTGCATTACACGATGGGCGGCCTGTGGGTGGACTACAACCTCCAGAGCACGATCCCAGGGCTCTTTGTGCTGGGTGAGGCGAACTTTTCGGATCACGGCGCCAACCGCCTGGGTGCTTCTGCACTGATGCAGGGGCTTGCCGACGGCTATTTTGTCGCGCCCTACACGGTGGCAAACTACCTAGCGTCTGAAAAGCTTGAGCCCGTGGCCAAAGACCACGCAGCCTGCAAGCAGACGCTTGCCGATGTGGAGACGCGAATTCAGAAGCTCATGTCGATCCGGGGCAAGACTCCTGCCGATGTGTTTCATCGCAGGCTTGGCAAGATCATGTGGGATGAGTGCGGAATGGCCCGCACCCAAGAGGGACTCAAAAAGGCGATTGCCGAGATTGGCAAGCTCAAGGCCGAGTTCTGGTCGGATCTGGCGATCCCGGGTTCGCAAAAAGACTTCAACCAGGAGCTTGAGAAGGCCGGCCGTGTTGCTGACCTCATTGAGCTTGGCGATCTCATGTGCCGCGACGCGCTTGAGCGCCGTGAGTCGTGCGGCGGGCACTTCAGGCTTGAGTACCAGACCCCGGATCACGAGGCGCAACGTGACGACGAGCAATTTGCCCACGTAGCAGCCTGGGAATACCAGGGCGAGGGCAAGGACCCGGTGCGCCACCAGGAAGAGCTTGAGTTCGAGTACATCCACCTGGCCCAGCGCAGCTACAAGTAACGGAGAGAAACCATGAGCAGCAAAAAAGGTCTGACCCTCCATCTCAAGGTCTGGCGGCAGAAGAACGCAAATGAGGCCGGGCGGTTTTCCGACTATACGGTCGAGAACATCAGCGAGCATGCTTCGTTTCTCGAGATGCTCGATGTGCTCAACATTCAGCTCGTGGCCAAGGGCGAAGAGCCCGTGGCCTTTGACCATGACTGCCGCGAAGGGATCTGCGGATCGTGCGCCATGATGATCAATGGCTGCGCGCACGGCGAGCAGAAGCAAACCACGGCCTGCCAGCTGCACCTGCGCCATTTCAAGGACGGCGAGACGATCGTGGTCGAGCCCTGGCGCGCTCGCGCGTTTCCGATCATCAAGGACCTGGTCGTCGACCGCTCGGCCTTTGATCGCATCATGGCAGCAGGTGGATTTGTTTCGACCAGTGTGGGCAACGCTCCGGAGGCGAACTCCATTCTCGTCCCTCAACAGGATGCCGAGAAGGCCATGGACGCGGCAGCCTGCATTGGCTGCGGAGCCTGTGTGGCTTCGTGCAAGAACGCCTCTGCCATGCTCTTTGTGAGCGCAAAAGTGAGCCAGCTTGCGCACCTGCCGCAGGGCGGGCCCGAGCGCGCCAAGCGCGCCAAGGCGATGGTGGCCCAGATGGACCGCGAGCGTTTTGGGGCGTGCTCAAACACGGGCGCTTGCGAGGCTGCGTGCCCCAAGGGCATCCAGCTTGAGAACATCGCACTCTTGAACCGCGAGCTTGCGCGCGCGCAGATCAAGTAGGGTCGGACGCACGCGATGGAACGCTTTGCAGCGATTTCGGCACAGGCTCTCTCGAAGGCTTTGACCGAGCTTTCAGGCTCTGAATTCAAAGTCCAGGCCTCGGAGCTCGAGACGCCTCCCGATCCCAGGCTCGGGGATCTCGGGTTTCCGTGCTTTAGGCTTGCCAAGCAATTTCGAAAAGGACCGCCGCAGCTTGCGGCCGAGCTCTCGGCCCAGGTGGCGCCGCACCTCGCAGCCTTGACTGCCGACATCGAGGTCAAGCCCGTGGGTCCGTATGTGAACTTTGTCGTCAAGCCCTCGGCCATTGCCGCAGCACTCTTGCATGACATCTTGAGTGGAACCGGGCTCGGTGCCTACGGCTCGATGCCTGCGCGCACCCGGGGCAAGTGGGTGCTTGAGTACTCAAGCCCCAATGTGGCCAAGCCATTCAATATTTATCACCTGAGGCCCACGGCACTCGGAGCGGCACTCGATCGCATCGGCAGGTACCGCGGCTTTGATCTCGTCACCATCAACCACCTGGGCGACTGGGGCACTCAGTACGGAAAGCTTGCCATTGCCTTCAGGGAATACGGAAAAGACCTGCCAGCGAGCCCCACCATCGAAGATCTGGTGCAGATCTACGTGAAGTTTCATGCCGCGGTGGAGTCGAATCCCGGGCTCGAAGACGAGGCACGTCGCGCGTTTTTGAAGCTTGAGCAGGGCGACCCTGAGATGACAGCGCTTTGGAAAAAGTGCGTGGAGATCTCGCTGAAAGAATTTC
>CAIOHW010000367.1 GCA_903858195.1 Oligoflexia bacterium
GGTTGCCCGATGTGTATGAGCTTGGCGAGGGGCGATATGAATTCATCGACGGCGCGTTCACCTGGGACGAGGCAAAGGCGGATGCGGAGTCCCGAGGAGGACATCTGGTTACGATTACCAGCGAGGCGGAATGGGCCTCGATTCGGAACCTCCTTGGGGATCGTCTGAGGGGTCGGATCACGTGGATTGGGGCCCATGATCGGACGACTCCCAATGAATGGAAATGGGTCACCGGGGAGCCGTTTGGCTACAGCCGTTGGCACCCGTTTGAACCCAACACCTCTGGAACAGTCGCTGTCATGGGGTGGGACAGTTCGGTGGACCTGCTCTGGGACGACTATAGCTCTGGAGATGCCCGACTCCCCTACCTCTTCGAGAGGGGATATTTCACCGACCCCACCCTCGCAGACACCGATCGCGATGGAACCGACGATGGGGTGGAATATGGGAATGGCACTAGCCCGGTGGACGGCCTTGGAGCACTCCCTAATGCCAGCATTGTTGTGCAACAGGGAGCCAGCAATTGGTCCTCAGTGGCGGATGGGGCGATCCTGATGGAGTTTGGACGCGTCTTCGGTTTTGTCGCCGAAAGCAATCTCACCGGACCTTTGGCGTACCGATGGTATCTGGATGGTCAGCCGATCGTCGACGGCAAGGGATTCAGTGGTTCGACAACCCGTGTGCTTACGGCCACCCAGTACGATGACGCGGTTCAGGGACGAATCTCCGTGGAGGTCAGGTCTGGGGATCAGTCAGCCCGGTCGAGCACCTTGGAACTCAGGCGTCCTATTGGCATACCGACGCCCGGCCTCGCGGATACCGGGTTTTGGACGGTGGCTCCTGCAGCGGATTTCGAGCAGGGGGTTGGGGCCCCAATTCTTCTCGAGTTTGATGGGCGTTCGGCGGTGATCCAGGAGTCTTCCGATGCGGTGCGCGGGGTGAAATCCGCCCGTGTTACGGTCTCCAATCCCTTCTGGGGGTTCGCAATTCGGGGTGGGGCCATGACGCTGCAAGCTGGGGTTCCTTACGTTGTCAGCGCCTTCATCAAGATTCCTCGCTCCGTTCAGGGCGGAACGGCCTATCTCGATTTCAATGACATGCCCGGAGACCGTCATGGCTATGTCCCGCGGGAGAATTCCGATTGGCAATTCGTTGCGATCGAAGCGACCCCAACCCAGACGGTTACGATCTGCCCCCGATTCGTTTTCGACGGCAATGTCCCTGCCGGCACAGAGGCGTTGGTCGATGAGTTGGCCATCACCCCGAAGTCAGAGTTCCGCCCGCCGACCTCGCCGTTCTCTCGCTGGAGCCTGCTCGCGAATGAAGTGCTGGTGTATGCCCCGATGAGCAGTGAGATCGGCCAGGCTGGCGTGGCTTTGAGTGGCACATTGAACGGGGCACCGGTGACGTGGACGTTGATCGATGAGGTGCCAGGCTACCGAGTGTTTCGCGCGCACCTGCAACAACCACTGGAGGCGGGCAGCAGTCACACGATCTCGGTCACATACCCCTCCCAAGGGGTCAATCCGCCAGTAAACCGGACCGTTCGATGGACGTCCACGGTGGCCCCCTATGAGAGGCTGTCACCTACCATGGCCGGAGTGGGAAATCCGTCTTCGCCCGGGTTCTCGGTCCGGACGACGCAGCTCAACTCATCTCGGGCCCGGAATGGGATGCATCTGAATGCCTATCCTTTGGCGGAGCTTCAGGCACAGGGATTGTATCCTCAGGATCGATACTCTGTGGTTCATGACGAAGTGGTGCCACAGGTCCATTTCGCGGACCGGTCAGTCCGGGGTTGGGGTTGGGGAGGCTGGGCGGATGTAAGGGATTGGGGGACAATGGAATCGTTCCCGGGAATCGAGGACGCCCAAGACCAGAACGACTTCACCCTCGAGGCCCTGGCCTTTCTCCGACTCGAGCCTGGGTATTATCGGATGGGCGTTTCCTCAGACGACGGCTTCCGTGTGACTGCGGGGACTGGGGACCGGGATCTTGGGGCGCTGGTGTTGGGCAAGATTGATGGCGGCCGCTCGCCCGGGACCACCCTGTTTGACTTTGTAGTGGAAAAATCCGGCGACTATCCATTCCGATTGATTAGCTGGGAAGGGGATGGAATCGCGATGGCGTCGTGGTTCATCCAGGATTTGGTGACCGGAGAGAGGATCCCCATCAACCAAACGGGCCATCCGAGAGCTGTACGTGCATTTGCCCAGGGAACGGGTTCGATCGCCGTCATTCGAGCGGGACCGCCGGACGGTCTTCAGGTCCCGCGGAACGAGCCTTTAGAACTGGTGTTGGAGGAACAGAATGGCGCTGTGGATGTCGGTGCGATTCGACTCACGGTGGATGGAGTGAGGGTGGCCCCTAGCATCCGGAGTGAGGGTCGGCGTGTTGTTGTCAGCTATCTACCGGCCGACCTCTGGCCGGACCTCCGAAACATCTTGTGGTCCTTGGAATATCGCGCCAA
>CAIOHW010000368.1 GCA_903858195.1 Oligoflexia bacterium
CCCAAGACCGTCACCGACGGCACCGACCCCAAGTCAGGTCAATCAACCCCTGCAACAGCCAGCTCCGGGGCACCCGCCACCGAGCCCGAGGGCTCTGCCAGTAAAACCGGAGAGTAAGGGAGCACAAATCCCTCGCTTTCGGTCCCGATTTCCAGTAAGGCCGCTTCGACCCTCTGCGTCGGGCGGCTTTGCTGCTTTATTGCAGCTGTCCCACGCCGCTCCGAGGGTCGGAATCTTCAAGCCTTATCCAGAAGGGATCCTGACCGATGGCGACTTCCACGAGCCCAACAAACGCAACCGCAGCCACAACCCTGCTGAGCAACAAATTCCCCACTCAGATCAAGTACATCGTCGGAAACGAGATCTGCGAGCGTTTCAGCTTCTACGGCATGAAGGCCATTCTGGTCGTCTTCATGACCGACTATTTGATGAAGTCCAACGCCGACGCCAAGACCGACTACCACCTGTTTGTGCAGTGGTGCTATTTCCTGCCGCTCCTGGGCGGCTGGCTCGCCGACAAGTACCTGGGCAAGTACAAAACCATCGTCTGGCTCTCGCTCGTGTACTGCGTGGGGCATCTGTTCCTCGCCCTTTTCGAAAATCAACCCGCGGGCTTTGCCATGGGACTGGGCCTGATCGCGCTGGGCGCGGGCGGCATCAAGCCTTGCGTTTCCGCTCACGTGGGCGATCAGTTCAACGAGAGCAACAAGCACCTGCTCGACCGCATTTTCAGCATTTTCTACTTCTCGATCAACTTCGGCGCGTTTTTCTCGACGCTGCTCACGCCCGTACTGCTGAAGGCCTACGGCCCAAGCGTCGCATTTGGCGTGCCAGGCGGCCTGATGCTGCTGGCCACGCTTGTCTTCATGATGGGCAAAAAGCACTACGTGCACGTCCCGCCCGTCGGCAAGAACGGTCCGGCAGGTTATATCACCGTGCTCTTCCACTGCCTGCGCAATCTCAAGAGCCGCAAACCCGGCCAGGAGTTCTTTGATATCGCTTTGAGCAAGTACTCCCGCCAGGAAGTCGAAGCCGTCAAAGCCGCGCACGGGATCTTCAAGGTCTTTGCCGCCGTCACCGTGTTCTGGGCGCTCTTTGACCAGCAGGGCTCGAGCTGGACGCTTCAGGCCAAGCAGATGGACCTGAATTTCTTGGGCATGGAGCTCGACCCCTCGCAGATCCAGGCTCTCAACCCGATCATGGTCATGGGCCTGATTCCGCTGTTCAGCGGCCTGATTTACCCGATGGTCGAGCGCATGGGAGTCCGCGTGACTCCGCTCCGCAAGATGGCGGTCGGCATGCTCTTGTGCGCTGCCGCTTTCGCGATGGTCGGCATGATCCAGGTCGCGCTCGACAGCGGGCAGCAGCTTTCGGTCGGCTGGCAGATCCTGCCTTACCTCGTGATCACGGTCTCCGAAGTCATGGTCTCGATCACCGGGCTTGAGTTCGCCTACACGCAAGCTCCGCGCTCCATGAAATCCACGATCATGAGCTTCTGGCTCCTGACTGTGGCGTTCGGAAACATGCTCGCCGCCGTCGTGAGCCAGCTCAATGTGTTCACGGGCTCAGGCGAGTTCTTTTTCTTCACGGGCCTCATGGTCGTGATCTCGGGCGTCTTCATCGCAGCGGCGATGGGCTACAAGATCCGCGACTTCGTCGAGACCTCGGACGAAGGCGAGATCCTCGCAAACGCCACTCAGGCCGGCTGATTGCCGCGCCTCGGGTGATATAAAAATCCCAAGCCCTCCGTCGTGCCCGTCACGGCGGGGGGCTTTTTCGTTCAACCCTTGCCGGGGGCGCTTTTTGAATAGCGCTTGAAGCACTCTTTGAGCACACGACCGGCGCCCGCGGCCCCCTGCGCTTTGGGTACCGTGATTTTTTCGCCCTCGAGAGTCGAGTAATCGAGGAAGAACTGCCGAATCTCAGCCACCCGATGCGGAGGGAGCTGCGAAACATCGCAATAATGGGAGTATTCAGGGTCCCTCTCCGGCACGCAGAGGATCTTTTCATCATCCGCTCCCTGATCCCGCATCCGGAAAAGCCCGATCGCCCGCAGACGGACCAGGGTCATCGGATGAATGGGGCGCTGAGAGAGGACCACGACATCGAGCGGGTCCCCATCGTCACAGAGCGACTGCGGAATCATTCCGTAATTGGCTGGGTAGACGACCGAACTGTGGAGCACGCGATCGAGTTTGAGGAGTCCGGTCCTCTTGTCGAGCTCGTATTTGTTTTTCTCGCCCATCGGGATCTCAATCAGAGCCCAAAAGGAGAGCTTTCCGTCAAATTCCGGGTCGATATCGTGCCAAGGGTGGAGTGCTATTTTGGTCATCCTGACAAGTGTGACAGGAATCGGGATTTTTGCCACCCGAGACAGGGGCAATCATCAAAACAAAACGTGACGCACCCGCATCCCCATGCTAGGCACGGCCTCAGTCCAAGAAGGGGTAAAAAATCCATGAAGTTCTCCACCATGTTTTCGGCAAAGTCCTTCGCTCTTTTGGGAGCCCTTCTCGCGACCCACGTCGCCTCTGCCGATATCAAGGTCTTCACGCAAACCGGGCCGAGCTTCACCCTTGCCGACTCCCTCATTCTGTCCACGAGCGCTTATCGCTCGGGCGCCCTCAACAAAGGGACCGCAGCCCAGGAACTCCTCCGCAAGCTCAACGCCATCGCCCCTGAACTCGGACTCCAAGGCAACTTCACCGGCGAATCGCTGGTCTTCAGGCAGGCCAAAGTGTCCGCGCGCGGCATCTCGCTGCGCTTCACCCAGCGCCACAACCGGGTCGCGATCGA
>CAIOHW010000369.1 GCA_903858195.1 Oligoflexia bacterium
ATAGTAGGTTTCGGGAAGGACTCATGGACGCAGCCAACGCCCTCAAGCCAGCTCATTCTGATCTCGTACTGCCGGACCAGATCCTGCCGCCGCATCTGTTCGTGCTGCCGATGAACCAGTCGGTGGTGTACCCGACGATGATGGCGCCGCTTCAGATCACAATGCCCCGCCACATCCAGATGGTCGAGGAAGTGATGGCTCGCCATCCGCACCGAAGCATCGGGCTCCTGCTCACCCGCGACGGTGATGCGCGCGAGGAGATGAAGGCAGAGGAGCTTCATCCCATCGGAGTGATGGTCAAGATCCTGAAGCGCCTGCGCATGCCCGATGGCTCGATCAGCGTGCTGGTGCACAGCACGCGTCGTTTCCGGGTGGGGCAGGTGCTCTCTGAGTTGCCGTTCCTCGTGGTCCGTCCCGACTATCTTGAGGATGTCGTTGAGAAGTCGGATGAGACCGATGCGCTGTCGCGTTCGACCATCCAGCTCGTCAAGCAGCTCTCCGAGATCAATCCGTTTTTCACCGACGAGATGCGCGTGGCGCTCATCAATGCGCCCGGCCCCGGCACCGTGGCCGACATCGTGGCGTTCGCGCTGGCGCTCCCCAAGGCTGAGGCACAGGATTTTCTGGAGACCCTGGACGTCAAGGAGCGCTTCAGGAAAATTCTCCTGCAGCTGCGCCAGGAAAAGAACGTTGCCGATCTGCAAAAAAAGATCAGCGATGATGTGAACACGAAAGTGGGCACGCTCCAGCGCGAGTTCTTTTTGAAGGAGCAGCTCAAGATCATCAAGAAGGAGCTCGGACTCGAGGAGGAGGGTCGCGAGAAGCATGCCCGAAGCTTCCGCGAACGAATCCAGGCCGCGGGAATGCCGGAGGATGTTCGCACGATCGCCCTTGAGGAGCTCTCCAAGCTCGAGACCATCTCGGAGCAGTCGCCCGAGTACAACATCACGCGCAACTACCTCGAGCTCATGTGCTCGCTGCCTTGGAGCACCGAGACCGTCGATAACCTTGAGCTCGCCCATGCACGCCGGGTCCTGGACCAGGACCACCTCGGTCTGGACAAGGTCAAGGATCGGATCGTCGAGTTCATCGCCGTCAGGAGCCTCAAGCGCGACCCGAAGGGATCCATTCTCTGTCTCGTGGGTCCGCCAGGGGTGGGAAAGACCTCGATCGGTCGGAGTGTGGCCGAGGCCCTGGGACGAAAATTCTATCGCTTCTCACTGGGTGGGATGCGCGACGAGGCCGAAATCAAGGGGCATCGCCGTACCTATGTGGGCGCGCTTCCCGGCAAGATCCTTCAGGCCATCAAGCGCGCCGGATCTCGAAATGCCGTGATCCTGCTCGATGAGATCGACAAGCTCGGAGCAGGGTTTCAAGGCGATCCGGCCAGTGCCCTGCTCGAAGTGCTCGATCCCGAGCAGAACCACCAGTTCATCGACCACTATCTGGATGTTCCGTTTGATCTCTCAAAGGTCCTTTTTATCGCGACTGCCAACTCGACTGCCTCCATTCCGGGACCGCTTCTCGATCGTATGGAACAGATCGAGATCCCCGGCTACAC
>CAIOHW010000370.1 GCA_903858195.1 Oligoflexia bacterium
CGCTGAAGTCGCTGTCCGGGGTGGACAACGTCGTGCTTGAACACGGCCGCGACGGCACCGCCCGCATCCAGGTCTACGTCCTTGATGGCAAGGAGGCCCGGGTGATGCCCAAGGTCGAGGAGATGGGCTACACCCGCGTCCTCTCGATGGATGGCGGATACCGCGGCTGGGTTGAAGCCGGCCTTCCGATCGAGAAGTGAGTCTGCGTGGGTCGCCCCCGCTCTCCCCGTGTGCCTCTGGAGCGAGCGCTCTCCAAGCTCGGACTCGCCTCGCGTACCGAGGCGCGGCGCCTGATCGAATCCGGCCGGGTCAAGGTCCACGGAAAGATCCAGCTCGACCCGCTCTATCCCGTCACGCCCGAGACCGCGGCAATCGTGATCGATGGCGAAAAGGCGCTGGCGCCTGAGCTCCTGGTGCTTGCGCTCCACAAAACGCGGGGCACGGTCACCACCCGCAAGGACGAAAAAGGCCGTCAGACGGTGTTTGATGTCCTCCCCGATCCCTACCGCTCGATGGCGGGACTGCATGCGGTGGGACGCCTCGACCAGGCCACTACCGGACTTCTGCTCCTGACCAACGATACGAGACTTTCTTCGTGGCTCACGGATCCTGAAACCGAAATCTCACGCACCTACGCCGTGACCGTTCGCGGTGAGGTCACCGAGGCCGGACGGCTCAAGCTTGAAACGGGCTTTGAGAGCGAGGTGGGGTTTCTTTCAGCCCAAAAAGCCTTCATCAGAAAAAGCTCCAGTCGAGAGTCGCACCTCGAGATCGAACTTGCCGAAGGCCGCAATCGCGAGATCCGCAGGCTCTGCAGCCACATCGGACATGAGGTTACGGCACTCAGGCGCCTGCGCTTCGGGGCGTTCGTTCTCGGAACGCTTGCACCCGGAGAAGTGCGCGAGATCCCGCTGCATGAACTCGACTCCGCTTTTCCGGGCAGGCCCCGGTCGACTACCTTGAAATAGGCGGAATGCCGGGGTCGGTCGGATTCCCGGGTTCGATCCAGGGGCAGGCCGAGACCTCGATGCGTGAGAGAGCGCCGCCGGCGTCCTCGCCAGCCACCCGCACCGTTCGGGTTTCGGGATCAAAACTCGCAGGAACCTCAACCCCGTCCACGTACACGAGCACCGAGCCTTCATCGATCCGTTCATCGCCCGTGAGCGTGAACGAGGTCATGAGCGGAAGTTGCGAGGTCGAAACGCTCGCAAGCCTTGCCAGGCCCTGGTCGAAATCGCCCGAGCGGATGTCCATCACGAGGCTCTCAGGCACCATCGAGGCAAGCTGCAGATACCCATGCCCGATCGAGTGCTCACCCCAGCGACAGACGAACTCCGGATCCGAGTGCACGATCGTGCCGACCGAGAGTTTACGGCCCGGAAAAGCATCTTTGAGTGCTGCAAGCGTGCTCTCGGGGCTGATGCCCTGACAGTACTTGGCAAGCGCGCGGTCCTCGAGGCCCAGGAGCGAGTCCTTGAAGTCAGGAAACCCGAGCTTGCCGATCGAGCGGGGATCAAAGCAGACCTCATTTTCGTCACTCACGAATACGACCGAGATCGCCGCACCGTCGCGAAAGAAGCCCTGCGATCGGATCTCGTTGAAGCGCGATCCCTTGAGTGACTTTTGGAGCGACAAAAAGAGTGCCTCTCCGTTGGTCGAAGCCCACTCCATCTTGGGGCAGGTGAGATTCTCTTCGAGGGCTCGAACGAGCTCGTCTTCGCCGAGCACGGCAGGATCCAAAACCCGCGGATCGCTTCCATGCGAAAAGAGCCTGCCACTCCACTTGGACTTGCCGCCATGGCCCAGCATGACTGCGATCCTCGGATCGGCATTTTCTGGCAGGCCGCGAAGGAAGTGCGAGATCGAGCGCGCAAGCTTGCGCCGCTCGGGCAAAAGAGACAGCGAGCTGTCGGTCACGAACAGAAGGTCGACCGCGCGCGAAAACGAGAGTTCAGGCTGCTGCCAGCTCCAGGCGTAGCGATCAACCTCGTCGCCGCACTTGGGACCCTTGGCGGAGAAAGTGTCGCGAGTTTTTTCAAAGATCGAAATGTCCTTGCCGCAGGAGCTGAATGCCGCCAGAGAAATCAGCGAAACCGCCCATGTCCTGAGAATCCCGTTCTTCATGCGTTCCTCCCGTTTGCCTGCCGCCTGCGCGGCGAAATCTGGAGCCTCTCACCCGTGAGGGGCTCGATTGCGCGCCTGAGCGCCTGTGGGTCGGCGACATCCCGAATGATGAGTTCCACGCGACGGTTACGGGCCCAGGACCTGACATCCGATCGTGGATCCACCGGACGAGCCTGCCCAAATCCCTGCGCAGTCATGCGCTCTCCGGGAAGGCCCGACTGCTCGAGAATCAAGCGAACCGCCTCGGCCCTCTGCTCCGAGAGCCTCTGGTTGTATGCCCTGCTTCCGCGGCCATCCGAATGGCCCTCGATCTCGATTGCCGACCACGCCTCGGGCGAATCCCTCAGCACGCGCGAAAGCTCGCCGAGCTCCGAGGCGAACCGTTCTTGAATTCGGCTCGACTCGATCGAAAAGAAGACCTTCGTGCCATCGATCACGACGCGGACATCGCGACGGGGCGCAGACTGCCTGAGCGAGATCGAATCGTCGCCGTCAAACGAAACAGGAAGGCCCATCCGAAGGCCCACCATTCCGGTGAAGGCATCCTGAGGGGGCCAGGCCACCTGGCTCACGGCCTCACCCCAGAGCTGCATCGAATATCCCTCGAATGACGGAAGATCGATGGTCGTACGCCCACCGAAGTAGGGTGTGGGGAGGGCGGTGCCAAGGGTGGTCGTGTAACGGGTATCGGTGCCAAACGTGAGTGCTGCAATCGGGCCCACGGCCCAGCCGTCGGCAAGCCTGAGTCGTGCGCTGAAGTCAGCGCGTGCCGAGCGGATTCGAATGCCGATCTCGCGACCCTCGCGATCCGTGCCGCCTCGGTTCGAAAATCCCCAGCCGAGCGAACTGTCCCACTCCCATCGACGAGTGCGCCTGCCCAGCGCGATGGACGCCAGCATCTGGGCACCTGCCGGTATTCCGGTGAACGTCGAGCTGTTGAGCACCCCGACTCCCATGCCGAGCCCCGCGTGCAGGCGGTAGCCTTGGTCCGGCACGAAGCCGCCTTCAGAGTCTCCTGATACCTCGCGATGCGAGACGCCTGATGCGAGTGCGGTTGAACCCAGCAGAAGTGCCGCTGGCAGCGCTGAGAAACGACAGAGGGATTTCATCCCTCCATTATCGACGACTCAAGCCGGGGCGAAAGACGGCAAAATATTCCTATGGGGCTCTCTTATGGAGCAAGGCGAAACGGCCCGGGGCCCAGGAGCGCCATGACCAGGCAGACCACGGCAAGATTCAGGGCGTATTCATTGCCGGAAGGAGTATTGGTGATGAGGTACCCCCCTCCCCGGTGCCCGATCGCGGCGGCTACGAGCAGCGTGACCATGCAAAGGAGCGCTGCCGGGCGGTAAAACACCCCCAAAAGCAGGCAAGCACCGCCGAGCAGTTCGGAAGCCATGGCCAGGCGAGCCTGCACGGCTGGAAACGGGACACCCAGGCTCGACAGCCAGCCCACGAACCCGGACATGGCGCCCGGGCCTCCGGGCCCGACGATGCCGAGTTTTCCGAGTCCGTGCACGATCAGGCAGGGTCCGATGAAGGCCCGAAGCAGGAGGATCGCGGCATCAATTCCAGAAAGTCCAAATGGAAGGTTCATGATCACAGGCCACTACCACGCCCGGCTGCCATCGAGGAGGACAAACCCGCAGCCCGCAGCCTGTGCCCCGAGACCGTCAGTCTCCATGCGATCACCGATGTGAAGGTGCTCATGGGGTTTGATTCCCCACTTCTTCTGAGCGGCTCGAAACGCAACGGGAGAAGGCTTCCAAAAGCCCGATTCGAAGGCGCTCGTGGCATCCGCAAAATAGGGTTCAAGCCCCAATGCCTGGAGCTTGTATCGCGACTCAAGGTCGCTCAGCGCCACTTGGATCACGCCCTGTGCACGGTAGCTTTCGAGCAGATCGAGGGCGCGGGGCGCTGGCTTCATCCCCGAGAGCACGGCTGCAAACACCCGGCGTTCTTCGGCAAAAACTCCCTCCCACTGGCTCCAGTCCTTTAGATCCACGCGACCGCCCGAAACCCCGCGTTGCGAGTCGATCCACTCATGAAGTTCTAGCATCGAGCGCATCAGCCCAAATCGTCCGCGAAGAGCCAGGCGAACAAAGACCCGGCGCTTGAAGGCTGGAAGCGAATACAATGTGCCGTCGACATCCCAGGTGACGAGCTTGATCGTGCTCATGCCTCCACCCTCGCGGTAAACGGTCTCGAGTACAGCGGCAGAAACTTGAACTGCGACTCCCACTGCCGTTTTCCGGGCATGAGCGTTTCTGCGACCTGCTCGATCGATGCATGGCGATACCGGGTGGGCCC
>CAIOHW010000371.1 GCA_903858195.1 Oligoflexia bacterium
GTGATGTGGTCCAGTTCGATGACCTTTTCGCCCAGGCGCGGGCCCGGCGGGATGTACAGCTCGATGGTCTCGTTGCGCTTCTGGAATTCACGGCTCTGCAGTTCCTCGAAGCGGGCGAGGCGGGCCTTGCTCTTCGCCTGCCGGCCCTTGGGATTGGTGCGCACCCACTCGAGCTCGGCCTTGATGGCGCGCTGGTGTGCCTGCTCCTGTTTCTGTTCCTGCGCGAAGCGCTTGTCCTTCTGCTCCAGCCACGAGGTGTAGTTGCCTTCGTAGGGGATGCCGCGGCCGCGATCGAGCTCCAGGATCCAGCCGGCAACGTTGTCGAGGAAGTAGCGATCGTGGGTCACCGCGATCACGGTGCCTGCGTACTCCTTCAAAAAGCGTTCGAGCCACGCCACCGACTCGGCATCGAGATGGTTGGTCGGTTCGTCAAGCAGGAGCACGTCGGGCTTTTGCAGAAGCAGGCGGCAGAGGGCGACACGCCTGCGCTCACCTCCTGACAAATTCTTCACAGGGGATTCGGCCGGCGGAAGCCTAAGCGCGTCCATGGCAATGTCGAGCGTGCGGTCGAGGTCCCAGCCATTGGCGTGCTCGATCTTCTCTTGAAGATCGGCCTGCTCGGCGAGCAGCTTTTCCATCAGGTCCGGATCCATTTCGGGGTCGGCAAAGGCGAGGCCGATCTCTTCGAAACGCTTGAGCCACTTGGGGAGGTTTCCCATCCCATCCATGACGTTTTCTTTGACCGTCTTGGAGTCGTCGAGCTTGGGCTCCTGATGAAGGTATCCGAAGGTCACACCCTCGGTCGGGATCACCTGCCCGTTTACGTTCTTTTCTTCGCCGGCGATGATCTTCATCAGAGTCGACTTGCCCGCTCCGTTGAGTCCGAGCACGCCGATTTTGGCGCCGTAGTAGAACGACAGGTAAATGTCGCGAAGCACCGCCTTGTTCGGGGGGTAGATCTTGCTGACGCCGACCATCGAAAACGCGTATTTCTGGGCCATGGTCGGAGTTTTGCCCGAGATTACGCCCTTCCGCAACTCTGCAAAGGCCTGTAGTCTTTAAGAATGTTTCCAGCCTCTACGAAAATCCTCGTCGTCGACGACCTGCTGACCATGCGCAAGCTCGTGAGCCGCTGCCTGAAGGACCTGGGCTTCACCAACATCACCGAAGCAGACGACGGCGCCACGGCCTGGCCGATCCTCGAATTCGCAGCCCAGACGGCCACCCCCTTCCAGCTCATCATCAGCGACTGGAACATGCCCAAGACCCCGGGAATCCAGCTCCTGAAAAAGGTGCGCGGAAGCGACCTGACCAAGCACCTGCCCTTCATCTTCATCACCGCAGAAGCGGAGATGGGCCAGGTCAAGGAAGCCATTGTCTCGGGCGCGAGCAATTACATCACCAAGCCCTTCACGCCGGCAACTCTCAGGGACAAGCTCACCGCAGTCTACGCGATGCTGGCTGCCCGCAAAACCTGATCCAAGAAAGCGTGACTAGCGGCTGCAGGTCGGATTGCGACCGGCTGCGCGAGCAGCATTGAAAAGTGGCCTCACCCGCGCCTGAGAATCTGCAAGCTCGCTGATCCGGCTGCCGTGCGAGGGATGGGTCGATAGGAACTCAGGCGGCTGCCTGCCGCCATCTCGCGACATGTTCTTCCAGAGTTCGATGCTCTCGGCCGGGTCAAAACCCGCCTTGGCCATGATCTCAAGGCCGATGCGATCAGCCTCGGATTCTTGCGTGCGACTGTGCGGAAGCAGCACGCCGACCTGGACTCCCATCCCGAGCAGTGCGTAGAGTTCCTGCCGCCCGGTTTTGGTCTTCATCACCTCACCGAGCACGGCAAGGCCCCCCTGGGCCACGAGCCCCTCGCTCACGCGCTCGTTTCCGTGGCGCGCAGTGACGTGCCCGATTTCGTGGCCGATCACCGCGGCAAGCTGGCCGGGGGTCTCGGCGACCTTGAGAAGCCCCGTATGCACTCCGATCTTGCCGCCCGGAAGTGCAAAGGCGTTGGCCGAGTCGTCCTTGAACACGACGATCTCCCAGCGCTCAGGCGAAATCGAGCTCTCCGAGACTTCTAGAAGCGGCCGGGAAACGCACCGCACGTAAGCATTGATGCGCGGGTCGTTCGAGATGGCCTGTGCCTCCTTCAGGTCGGCAAACGACTGAGCACCCAGTGCGTTCATCTGCGAATCCGGAAGCAGGATGAGCTGCTTTCGGCCCATCGGCGAGGTGGCGCAGCCCATGGCAGCAAGCCCAAGCATGAAGCCAAGCCACGGCAACAGGCGGCGCGTTGAAGGCATGCGGCTTAAACCGAAACGACTTCGCGCACTTCGGGAATGGCGTCTTGCAGGCGCTTTTCGATTCCCATCTTGAGGGTTGCAGTCGAGCTTGGGCATCCTGCGCAAGATCCCTGCAAGTAGAGGTACACCACGCCGTCTTCGAACTTTTCGAAGGTGATGTCGCCCCCGTCCATGGCGACGGCCGGACGGATTTCGTTGTCGAGGATCTCGCGGATCTTGAGCTCGATTGCCGTACCGCCGCCCTTGTGGGCGGAGACCTCCGCGTCGCCCGTCACGACGGGCAGGTTTTCGGTGAGGTGCTGCTCGAGGATCGTCGAAGTGTTCTTATGGACGACGTCCCAGTCGCCATCTTCGGTCTTGGTCACGGTTACAAAGTCGCGACCGATCATGACTCCCGAGATCCCTGGAATTTCAAAGAGGCGGGCGGCAAGCGGCGACTCGGTCTGGGCCTGCTCGGGCCTGACAAAGTTGCGAGCGCCCGAAGCCAGCAGCTGGCGGTTGACCGAATACTTAAGCGTATTGGGATTGGGAGTGAACTCGAGGTTGATGTAGACAGCGCTGCTTGCGGCCATGATGGGAAACTCCTTTGCCAGTTTTTTGACTTGGCCAGCCTAGCACATCCTGCATGGCTTTTCATTTGCCCTCGGGAACCGCTAGACTGGGAGGCCACATGAGACCCTCCCTCGCGTACTTGACCCTACCCCTGCTCCTGCTGGCTGCCCCCCCCTCCCAGGCGATGGCATGGCCTGAAAAGTGGGATGTGGCTGCCCTGGAAGGCGCCACCGTGAAGTTCAGCTCGCCCGAGGGTACCCCACCCCCCCTGAAGCTCGGGAGCCTCGGGATCCGCGAGCCTCAGCTCGTGGGCACCCTCGAATCAGAGGCCCGGGCCACCCCCTACCTGCTGGTGACCGGAAGCGGAGTCCATACCGCCGAACGGGGAATCTACATCGTGCGCGCCGATGGCGGACTCAAGCCACAGCGCCTCACTTTTCCCGGAAGGCTGCTCGACCCCACCACCCGCAAGGTCGTCTATGATTCGCGCGCCTTTTACGGCCGCTGCCTGATCAAGCAAAAATACGACGCGCTGGTCGTCTTCCAGAGGGAGCACCTCGATCGAAAACACTCGCTCCAAAGCAGCGTCTATATTGCCGAAGCCGCACCCACGATGCTCGAAGAAAGGCTCTTGGAACGCGGACTCCCATCGGTCCGGTCGGTAGAGACGCGCGTCCGCTCCAAGCAGTGCCGTGAAATCAGCGGGAAGCACCGGCCTTTTGACCTGGGATTCTTTTCTCTTCGCTCGCGCCGGGGAAGCGACCTGCCCGACAGCGAGTCGGACGACGATGACAAGCAGTCGCTCCAAAAGGCCGAGCCCGAAAACGAGACCGAGAACGACTGAGCTTCAGCCCCGAAATTGCTAGGCTTCAGGGGCAATGGTACCCGAATCGCCCGCTTTCACGCTCTGGTCTGATGCAATCGACTCTGCCTCCCGAAGCTTTGATCCGCGTTACACCTGCGACCTCGACAACTCCTCGCCCGAACTGCGCTGGGGAAACCCTCCGAAGCAGACCCACTCGTTTGCCTTGGTGCTCCGGGATCCCGATGCACCGGGCGGTGAGTACTACCACTGGATCGTCTACTCGATTCCGGTCGAGCTCACTCACCTGCCTGCCGGCATCCCCGCCCAGGAAGTGCTCCCCAACGGGGTCAGGCAGGGGCTGAACAGCCATGGGCGGCTCGGTTACTTCGGGCCCTGCCCTCCCATGGATGAGCCCGCCCACCGCTACATCTTTGAGCTGCATGCCCTGTCGGGGCCCATTCCGCCGCTTCCCAAAAAGCCCTCACCCCGGGAGCTTCTGGCCGAGATTCACAGGCTCAGCATCGGTCACGCGGCCTGCGAGGGAAGCTACCAGCGCTCCCGACGCCGCATTGCCTGAGGCGCTCCCGCAGCATCCTTGCCTACGGCCGGCTCTGCGCGTAGAACGCCCGTGCATGAAGAAAAAGAACATCGCCCTTCGAAACGAGCGTCCGGATGGAAGGAAGATCATCGCCGAGGCCAGGCTCGAGCGCTTTGAGAATCGCACCCGACACCGGCGCTACACGGTCGAGTTCACCTGCCCGGAGTTCACCTGTGTGTGCCCGGCATCGGGCTTTCCGGACTTCGCGACCATCCTGATTCGCTATGTCCCCAGGGACTGGTGCGTGGAGCTCAAGAGCCTGAAGCTCTACATCAACCAGTTTCGGGATCGCGGAATCTTCCACGAGGACGTGGCCAACGTGATTCTCGATGATCTGGTGGGGCTTCTTGACCCCTGGGAAATGGATGTGACCGGCGATTTTGCCGTACGCGGAAACATCAAGACGGTGATCAAGGCGACCCACCGTCGCACAAAAAAGTAACCGATCAGCTCATCCGAACGACGTTCAGGGCCTGGAGCCCCTTCTCACCCTCGTAGATATCGAACTGAACTTCGTCACCTTCTCGGAGCGTGCGCCGGTCATACGCCTGCGAGCCCTCGGCCCGGATGGCCGTGTAGTGAACGAAGATTTCCTCGTCACGTGACTTTTGGATGAACCCAAAACCCTTGGCGTCGTTGAACCACTTCACCTTGCCGAAAGCCATCCTTGGCCCCCCCGTGCGGTGATCCCGCACCTTCATTGTGACGAGTCGCGGGCAGGGTGTCAAAAGCTGGTTTCTGGCTAGTTGCGGCGAGCGAACTGGGGCTGGATCAGGTCGGCCGAGAAATCGAACAGGATCTCGTCCGAGGCCAGGTAACCCAGCACCCGGCGGATCTCACGGCGCTGTGCCACGGGGCTCTTTTCAAGCCTGGTCTGCTCGGAAGAGAGCTCCATGATGCGGGTTTCGATCTGGGCAACGGTCTCGTGGCGGGCGCTGGCCAGGCGCGAGATGCTCCACCACTGGAGCATGCCGGGACTTGAAGTCCAGCGGTTCAGGATCCCCGAAAGGAGGACGAGCCAAATTCCGAAAACGGCAATCCAAACGCGATCAATCGAACTCAATCCCTGCACGGACTTCCTGTCCTTCCCTGCGGCAGTCTTTGCCACACTCTACCGGGCCGCACCTACTACCGGATGAAGGCGCTTTGCCCCGGAAACTTCGCCTTCGCACCCAACGACTCCTCGATCCTGAGGAGCTGATTGTACTTTGCCAGACGGTCCGTGCGCGAAGCCGACCCCGTCTTGATCTGGCCGCAGTTGGTGCCCACGGCAAGATCGGCAATGAAGGCGTCCTCCGTCTCGCCGCTGCGGTGCGATGCGATCGCTGCGTAGCGTGCCGAGGCGGCCATCTTCATCGTCTCCAACGTCTCCGTCACGGTCCCGATCTGGTTGAGCTTGATCAGGATCGCGTTGGCCGTTCCCTTCTCGATTCCCTTCCTGAGAACCAAGGGGTTGGTGACGAACAGGTCATCCCCGACGACCTGGCACTTGGATCCGATTCGGCGGGTCAACTCCGCCCAACCCTCCCAGTCATGCTCGGAAAGTCCGTCTTCAATGGACAGGATAGGGTACTTTTCCACCCATTGGCTATAGATCTCGATCATTTCTGAAGATTTGCGCCTGCGACCTTCGAACTCGTACATGCCCTTTTCGGGCGAGAACTCGCTGGCGGCGCAGTCGAGCGCCAAGAAAATGTCTTTACCCGGCTGGTAGCCTGCCTCTCGAATGGCCTGCTGAACGAGCTCGAGCACCTGCTGGTGCGGGTTCTCGCCGGGAATGGCCGGAGCAAAGCCCCCCTCGTCGCCAACACCGGTCGAAAGACCCTTGGAGTGCAGGATCTTCTTGAGCTTGTGGAAGACCTCGCAGCCCGCGCGAAGCGCCTCACCGAACCGGGGAAAACCCGCCGGAACGATCATGAACTCCTGGATCGCAAGGCCGTTGTCGGCATGCTTGCCGCCATTCAGGATGTTCATGAGCGGAACAGGGAGCGTCACCCCCTCGGCTCCCATCTCATGAGCAATCTGCTGCCAAAGTGCCCGACCTGAAAGCTCGGCCCGCAGCCGCGCTGCCGCCATGCTCACAGCCAGGATGGCATTGGCTCCCAGCCTCGACTTGTTCGGGGTGCCGTCGAGCGCGAGCATCGCGTCGTCGAGCGCCTTTTGCGAGGCCCACTCGCGGCCCACGACTACCGGAGCAATGAGGCCACGCACGTTTTCGACCGCCTTCAGCACACCCTTGCCGCCAAATCGTTTGGCATCACCGTCGCGAAGCTCAAGCGCCTCGCCCTCGCCGGTCGAGGCACCCGAGGGCACCATCGCCCGGACCGACTTTCCGGATGAATGCAGTTCCACTTCCACCGTGGGAAAACCCCGGGAGTCGAGCACTTCGCGAGCGAGCAGTTTTTCGATTTTCATGGTGCCCGAGTTTTCCACACCCGGGCGGGCAGCTTCAACGACTTTTGCGGATCTGATCGAGAGCGTCCATGGCCGCAAGCTTGTAGGCTTCGGCAAGCGTCGGGTAATTGAACACCGCGTTGATGAAGTAATAGAGATCGCCGCCAAACTGCATCACGGCCTGCCCGATGTGGATCAGGTTTGCCGCCGCGTCCCCCACGACATGGACTCCGAGGATCTTCAGAGTCTTTCGGTCAAAGATGATCTTGAGCAGCCCCCAGCGGTCGCCCACGATCTGGCCACGACTCACCTCGCGGTATGGGGCGCGTCCTACGACGATCTCGAGCCCCTTTTCGAGCCTGCAGTCTTCTTCGGTGCGCCCCACCATCGACATCTCGGGAATCGTGTAGATGCCGTAGGGATAGATCTCGGGCATTCGGTAGCTCTCACGGCTGTCCTCGAGCCTAAAGGCGTGGGAGGCCGCGATTCTGCCCTGCTCCATGCTCGTGGATGCCAGTGCAGGCGAGCCGATCACATCTCCCACCGCATAGACATGCGGAAGCGAGGTGCGAAAATGCTCATCGACCTTGAGCAGGCCCCGATCATCCGGACGGATGCCGATCGCCTCGAGCCCCAAACTCCGGGTGTTGCCGTGGCGACCCAGTGCGACCAGAACGACGTCCGTGCTGAGCTTGCGGCCGCTGGACAGGTGCACGCGCACCTTGCCGGCGGTACGGCCTGACTTTGACTTGGAAGGACGCTCGATGCGACTGGCCTCGGTCTCGAGCAGGATCTCCATCTTTTGCTGCCGAAACCAGCCCTGCAGGTGCTCGACGATCTCACGGTCAACGGAAGCGAGGATCTCGTCGCGCCGGTCCACAAGCGTCACACGCGTGCCGGCAGTTGAAAAAATGCTCGCATACTCGCAGCCGATGATCCCGGCA
>CAIOHW010000372.1 GCA_903858195.1 Oligoflexia bacterium
CCGCCACGTCGGCCCCCTCGAGGCTCAATGCCTCGAGCAGATGCCTGCCCACGAACCCGCTTGCCCCGGCAACTGCGACCTTGATCTTCATTCAAGTGCGATCATCAGGCCTCTGGCCCTGCTGGAGAAGCTGAAAAAGAGCAATGAGCAGGAATGCCCCACCCGAGACCGCCAGAACCGGACCCATACGGCCCGACTCGACCCAAGCGCCCATGCCCGCCACCACGAGAGAGCAGACCGCGCGATCGAGAAGCGACTCAAGTGACAGGAGCGTTGAGCGCATCCGGGCACCCCCGCGCGAGGCCGAGATGCCCTGATTGATCACCTGCCTCTGGATGGGACCTGCAAAACCAAGTGCCGCCGAAAACACCAGCAGCAGCGGCAGGGTCTGAAATCCCAGCGGAAGCGCCAGAGCCCCAACACTGAGCGCGGTGATCGCCGAGAGCAGGCTCACCGAGCGTACGGGATCGATTCTCGAGAGCACGGGTTTGAGCTTCAGGGATGCCGCCGCCTCGCACGCCGTCATGAGCGCCATGACCCAGCCCAGGCTCGACGCCGGAAATTCGCGAGAAAGCAGGAGCGGCTGGAAGAGGTTCACCTGCACGATTCGGGCAAGCACGAAGACCCCCATTCCCTGCACCATGAGGCCCAGGAGGCGCGGTTCGCGACAGAGAGCCAGCACAGCATGCCCCACATGGGGAGTGTCGGTCTTGGACTCCACACTTCGGCGCGAGCGCTCTTCAAGCGAGAACCCATAATAGCAGGCCGCAAGCGCAGAACCCAGCGTGAGCCAGTAGCTCGAAAGCAGGCTCCATTCCATGAGGTAACCCACGAACGACCAGCACACGATCTTGGCTCCCAGACCGTAGGCGCGAGCCCTGCCCTCGACGTGCACGTAATCGGCCTTGAGCCCGGCTTGCTCATACGCTTCAAAGAGATAGGCGTTGGACGCCCCTGACACGAGTGAGCGTGCCACCGCAATCAGGGCGAAGTGGTAAAGAAAGGCAGCCTTCGGAGCGATCAGTCCCGGATGCAGGAGCACCACGAGATGCGCACCTGCGAGCACGAGCGCGCCTGCACGAAGCGTTCGAATCGACCCAAAGCGATCGGCAAGCCATCCGGTGGGAAGCTCCAGCAGGCAAAAAAGCAGGTAATAAAAACTCTGGATGTCAAAGATGCCGGAATCGGAAATGCCAAGCCGCTTCTGGACCTCGTAGAAGACTGGAAGCCAGAACAAGAGCGCAAACGAAACCTGGAAGCCCAGGTAGTTTCGCGTGAGTCTAGCGAGATCCGTTTGCATAGGGCCTGAGCTGGAGCAGGTAGATCTGCTGATCGTCCATCGCCCACTCGATGTCGACCGGGGCGCTGAACGTGTAGTCAGGCGAAAAATGCGCCTGCAGGAGCCTTCCGGCCAGTGCAAGCCGCTGGAGTCTCAGCTTCTCGGCCTCGGGCAGGTCGATCGAGGCCGAGCCGATGGAGAGGGTGCGTCCGCCGCCCTCGACCGTGTTGAACAGATACTGGAAGGGCTGGTCCGATCCGTCCACCACCGCACGCACCGATTCGCTTGATGCGTTGACGTAAACGTTTCGGAAATCACCCTGACGATTCATCGGATTGGTCGTGACGAGCACGCCCCCCATTCGACCCTTCACCTCTTCCTGCACGATGACTCCCATGTAGCAGTCATCCAGCGAGATGCCGACATCGCTCCTCAGACGAACGCTGCGGGGTGAGAGCATCGAGGCCCAGACCTGCTTGATGCTTTCAAAGATGTTTTCGGCCTTGGTCAGGTGGTTGATCGAACTGTAGATGCCGGCTGCAGAAAAGCCTTCAAGGTCTTCGGCATTCGACGAAGAGCGCACCACAAAGGTCGAAACACCCGCAAGATGCGCTGCGATCTGCGAGTCGATGTAGTTTCGCACCTTTTCGGGCATGCGCGTCTTGACGATCATCTGCTGCACGCTCAGGCACAGTGAGTCGATTTCACGCGCATTCAGTTCGATTGCCATCTTGAGCTTGCCGATGGCCTGCTGGATGCGAGGCGAGCTCTCAAGAAATTCCTGCTGGATCGAAAACGGGATGGCAATCCCGCGGGGCACGACCAGAGTGCGCTTGAGGAAGGCCGATGCCTCGACCGAGAGATCGGCCTTGTCCGATGCGCCCAGCAGTCTTGCCAGGTAAGGAAGCAGGCTGTCTCGTGGAGGCCTTTTGATGCGGTAATAACCAAGCAGCCGCTCACTCCCCTCCTCGATGGCGTACTTGAGCTCGCCCAAGTTTGCAGCCTTCGTTCCGTAGCGGTAGCGGTCGCTCACCCTGAGCTCCGAGAGCTCGCGGATCTTCGTGTTGACCGCCTCGGGCTCTTCGAGCTTGATGCGCTGGATGCTCCAGGCCGGGCGGGCGATCTCGGCGGGCTTTTCGATGCGCGCGATCGAAACCTCTGACATCGACGGTTCGACCGAGTACTCGACCCACTGGTTGTCGAGCCCCTCGCGGGCGATGCGATTGAAGATCCCGATCTGGATGGAGTTAGGGATGCCCCAGCCCGACGCAAGCACGTTGGTGTGCGAGAGCGGAGTCGTATGATGGGAGTTGATGATGCCGCTCACTCGGGGGATGTCATCAGGCACTCGCTGCATGACAATGATGTCAAACCAATCGATCGTGCCGCTCGCTGCGCGGTAATCCTCCTCGCCCCTGAAGGCCCGGATTCTTCCGCGAACAGAGCCTGAGTTCAGCGCCACGAAGTTCGACGAGGCAAAGAGTTCATGCTGCAGGATGCGGGGGATTTCGCGGGGCTCGATCTTCTGGATCAGCGTTTCTTGCAGGTGGTTGGCGGGCTTGAGCAGGAGCGGAAGGGCCGGGTCGATCTGGGTGTTCAGGAAGGAAAAGAACTCCCGCAGCATCGAGGTATCCATTGTGTCGACTTCGACCGTCTCGATCACAAAGAAGCGCTTGTCGGCTCGCCGGTGCAGCGAGAGCACACCCAGGAAATACTTGCGGGAGGGATCATTATAAACCGAGCGGTTGAACCCATCGATATCG
>CAIOHW010000373.1 GCA_903858195.1 Oligoflexia bacterium
GCTCCAATTCCGAGAGCGAGACCTTGATGACTTGGACCTCGCGGAGGGCTTCGACAAAAGCGACCGGGATCGCATTGAGTTTGGGTTGCATAATCAGGATGAGCTGAGTCCTTCGTTGTCGGCCTCGGATTTGCGAACCAGCTCGATGATGCGCATCTGGGCTGCCTCGATGTCGCGCAACTTGAGCGGGCCCATGAAACTCATCTCTTCCTGCACCGTTTCGGCGGCACGCTTGGACACCGCGCTGAGAAGCGCCCCCTTGAGCGAATCGCTCGCCGTCTTGAGAGCGACCGCCAGATCGCGCAAATCCACCTCGCGCAGCACCCGTTGGAGAACCGGGGTATCCAGAGTGGCCACATCCTCGAAGGTGAACATCTTCTGGCGAATTTGCTGACCGAGCTCCGGATTACGTTCCTCGATGTTCATCAGGAGCGTCTTGGTCATGTTCTTGTCGAGCGAGTTCAGTAAGTTGGCTGCGCTCTTCAGGCCCCCGGTTTGATTGAGGGCGCGCGTGTGCTGGTTACCGAGCTTGCGATTGAGCTGCTCGACCACCTTCTCGACAATTTCGATGGGGGTCGCAGACAGAGTAGCCAGTCGCTCAATGACCTGATCCCGCAAATCGCTGCGGAGCATGATCAACAACTGGGAAGCCTTCTCGGGCGGCAGGTAGGAGAGGACAAGTGAGATCGTCTGCGGCTGTTCAAGCTTGAGCAGGTTAAAGATTTGCCGGGGCTCTAGTTCAACGATTTGCGTCATCGAGGAGACCGGCGTTCGGGTGGGCAGCACCCGAGTAATCACCGTGGCCGCCTTGTAGAGGCCCAAGGCCTTTTCCAACATCGATTGAGTGAAATCTAAACCGCCACGCAGGGAAGTGCTGGCGTGGATGGCCACATCTGTAAATTCCTTCAGGACGGTGTTCTGCATCTCAATGGAGAGCATCCCCACCTTGGCCATCTCAGCGCAGATCGCCTCCAACTCGTCGGGCTGAAGCCCTCGAAGAAAGGAGATCGCCGCCTCTTCTCCCAGAACCACCAGGAGCAAGGCGATCTTCTGTGTCCGTGTCAGACGGGCAAAATCGGCAGGGCTCGAGGCCAGAATTTCGGGAATGGGTGCAGCCATAACGAGTTACTTCGATTTCTCGGGGCCGCGGGTCATCCAGGTACGGAGCGCGTGGGTCATATTGGCGGGGTTTTCCTTCATGAGCTGGTTCATCATGTCCGCGGTCATCACGAAGGGTTGAACTTCATCCGGTTCGCTGGCGGGGCCCGCCCTGAGGCCGGAGGCGAAGCCATTCATCTGGGATCCGCCATCCCCGGAGGCCGATCCGATGGGGATTCCGATAGGGATTTCATCGATGCTGGTCTTCTGGAAGATCCGCCAGAAGATGGCCAGTACTCCGACACCCAAGAGCGGAAAGGCTGAATCGCGCGCAATATCGGTCCAAAGACGCTGGCGTTCGCTCTTCTCGAGCCGCTGGGTCAGCTCGAGGGAGGGTTGATCATTGAAGGCGATTTCTTCGACGGACAATTCGTCAACCCGTCCGGCTTCGCCCCGTTCCACGATGCCCAGCGCCGATTGGACAGCCCGACGAATTTTTTGCATCTCGGCAGCACTGCGAGGCATGGCCACACGATTGGTCCCGCTCACAGAGTATTCGATGGGGATGAAGACCGCGGCCGAAAGGCGTTTTGTGGAACCCGGGATTTGATTCTGCGTCGTGGTGACCTCGTTGATCTCGTACTGGTTCTGGGTCACTTTCTTACTCGTGTTGTTCTTGCTCATCGGTGCCGCGCCGGACGGACTGTTCGTATCTGCATTGGCATTGGTCGCCGCACCCGGCACGCCGACCGCGCCCGTGAGGGAGGAGCTCGTGTTGTCAATGCGCTCGTCGGTGACTGTTTCTGTGCGCTTTACCTGACTCTCCGGATCATACTTGGTCTCCTTGCGCTGCAGACTCGTGTAATCTAGGTCGACCGACACTCGCGCCATGACCCGCGTCGAACCGCCAACGTAGGGGGCCAGGAATGACTCCACTTTCTTGGCGAGATAGTTTTCGTATTCGCGACGTTGCTTGAGCTGTGACGAAGTGGCCCCGGTAATAGGATCATTGTCGAAGGCCTCGGTCAGGAGGTTGCCGATATTGTCGGTGATAGAGACCCCTTCCGGATTGAGCCCCTCAACCGCATTGGAAACGAGGAAGCGGATGGCATTCACCGTCGAGGCAGGGATAGGCACGTTGCCCCGCAGCTTCAGGAACACGGAGGCGCTGGGTTTCTTCTGATACTCCACCAGCAGACGGTTCTCGGGCATTACGAGCATCACCTGGGCGGACTCGATGCCATCGACCCGAGAAATGGTCTGGGACAATTCCCCCTGGATGGCCCGCAGGTAATTGACCCGCTGCACAAAGTCTGAAATGCCGAAGTTGGGCTTATCGAAGAGAGAA
>CAIOHW010000374.1 GCA_903858195.1 Oligoflexia bacterium
CGAGATGATCTCGATCTTCGGAGAGCCGAGCCTGCTTGAAATCTTCAAAAGGTCTCCCCAGATGGGGGCCCGGATGATGGGCTTTTTAAATGCGAACGAGGTCACCTGCCCGCCTTCGTCGAACTTTGTCCTCATGTACCGGAAGGCGGGCTCAAGGCCGCAGTCCATGGGCAACTGCGTCACCCTTCCAGGGTGGCCGGCGATGGAGCTCACCCGGTGAAGCGCGGCCCCAGCCTTCAAAACCTCTGCCCCGGATGCCATCAGGCCCCGATCTTCAGGGGGCTCATCATGAATCGGCAATGCCCCGGCTGCGGCTACGCCTTCTACCGTGAGTCGGGGTACTTTCTGGGAGCCATGGTGCTCAGCTACTTTGCGAGCTCGAGCCTCGGGATCCTGCTGCTGCTTGCTTTGTTCGCAGGGTTCAAGCTCGACATCATTGAAGCCGCCGTCTGGTCCGTCCTCTTTGTGGCCTGCCTCGCCCCCTTGCTTTACCGCCTCTCGCGCCTGCTCTGGATTCAGCTGGATCACGCGGCAGACCCCTCCAAAACCCATCCCAATCAAAACGATTGAGAATTTACCTGAACATTTTTCTCCAAGTAGCTGAAATCATTCAGGCCGAGGAAAGGAGATCTCCCTTTTCGCGCTTGCCAATGAAAGCTAGCCTTGGATAAGGCGACTGCTATGAGGTTTTGCGTGGCACACACTCTGCTGCTTCCCAACCAGTCAGGAGAGGGAATCATGTCTCTAGGCTGGAGAGGCCTGTCGACGGTGCTGCTGTTTTCGGTGGGTGGCCTCTGGGTGGATGGCGCGCTCCGCCCCCAGTTCCCACTCAATCTGGCTTGGGATTACGGTTCAAGCTCGGCCGGCCTGCCGGATCTGGAAGTGAGCTCCCCCACCTTTTGGCGGATTCGGGGCAAGCAACTGGATCTGAGCTATCCCGAGATCGCCTCCCTGCTCCAGGCTCGCATGCCCCGCAAGACCCCCTCGATCACGGTCCGCTCGCTGAGCGCCCAGATCTTGAGGCTCTGCGCCGAACTCGATTTTCAACCCTCGTTCATCCTGGCCGTCATCGAGCACGAGAGTTCTTTCAAGCCCCGGGCGACTTCCAACCGCGGAGCAGTCGGTCTCATGCAGCTTCTGCCCCAGACAGCGGCAGAGGTGGCCCGCAAGATTGGCCTCAAGACCCGCAAGGGCTGGATCGACCTTCGTGACCCGGTCACCAACGTCACCCTGGGCATGCACTATCTGTCGAGGCTGCAGGGTCGCTTTGGATCCATCGAATCGACGCTTGCCGCCTACAACATGGGGCCCGGTCGATGGGCGGAGCTCCAGAAAAACCCCCACCGCATCCGCCCCGGAGAGACCTTTCGCTATGTGGCGCTGATCCAGCGGACGCGCGAGCGCATGAAAGTCGAAGGCCGCGAGGCCTGGAGGCCGGATCTGGCAGCACGTCTGGGCGCCGGAGCGTGGCTCTAGGCGGATTGCCCAGAAGAGTGCGATGAGGCATCCCAGCTGAGGACCAACGCCACCCAGAGGGCATTTGCCACCGCCAGATGCACGATCTGAAGGGCAAGCGGGGCCGCCAGCAGCACGTTCAGCCCCCCGATCAGGAGATTTGCCACGATCAGGCCCAAGGCCCTTCCCGCCCAGCGGGAAACCCACTGCCCGCGCCTCTTCAGCTCCAATAGCCACGGGATGACCCCCGAGACCCAAGCCACGGCCAGGATGGGGTGCAGGATCCTGAGTCGCTCGAGAAAGTGGGCATCACGCGCCCAGTCCCTCGCCCATCCCTGCTCAAAGCTCGACACGGAAAAAAGAGTGTCTCCCAGGGCCGTCCAGGCCCCTGCCGCGGCAAGAGCCACAAACCCCGAAAGCCAGACCCCTCCGCTCCTGGGTCCCGGCGCGCTTTCTCGCGTAGCCGCCCGCCAGGTCAGTGCGAGCGCCCCCACCAGAAAGCAGGTGTTCACCAGATGCAGCGCGATCGAAACCGCCCGGTCCAGCGAAGTGTCATGCTCAACGAGCCTGAGCAGCACGAGGGCCG
>CAIOHW010000375.1 GCA_903858195.1 Oligoflexia bacterium
CCCCCATGAACCCGAACCCCTGTTCTTGGAGGGCAAGGGCAACCCCCAGGTGGAACGCACCTGCCTTGGTGGCTCCGCCGCTGCAAACGAAGGCAATCTTCTTTTTTGACCCAATGTGGATCTTGGGTCGTCCGTTTGACCCAGAGCGGCGTAGTTCCATCTCCTGAAGAGTACTTGAATCCTGCGACCGTGGAAATACACTAGGTCGCCTATGGGTGAGTGGCTTTCATTGATGGAGTACGCAACGCGCAATGGCGTCAGCATTTCGACGCTCAGGCGCCAGATCAAGGGTGGCAGGCTTTTGCCCCGAACCGAGGGCGGCCGCTATCTGCTTTGGCACGATGCAGCCCAACCTGCGCCAGCTCGAACCGATACGACATCACCACGGGTCGCCGAGCTCGAGTTGCAGCTCAAGAAAGCGAGAGAAGAAATTGCAGAGCTCAAGACTCTCCTGGCCTTCTATGAAGAGCAGCCCCTCGCTTCGCAGCTCTCGATCTGAGCGAGCCCGAGGACGCTGGATCGTTGCAGGCCCGGCAGCCCTGGCCCTGCTTGCTCTTGCGGCACCCCACGCCCGCGCCTCGGCCGAACTGGATCGTCGCTACGCCCTCGACACCGTCGGCTCACTCAAATCGCATGACAACGTGGACGGCCTATTTGCCGACTACGTCTCGGAGGCGATCCGCGAATACTTTGCAAACCAGCCGCGCTTTTTGCTGCAGGACCTTTCGCGTTCGGACGCCGTCCTCGCCAAGTCCAAGACCCCCTATCCCAAACTGATCGAAGATCAGCAGATCCTCGTTAAAGTGGCGCGCGCCACCCGCAGCTCGACCCTGCTCCGCACGCGTATCTTTAAAGAGGGTCCGCGTTATCGCTTCACCCTCGACTGGCTGCACGCGCCCAAGATGGAGGTTCTGGCCACCGAAGTGTTCTACATGGACGAGCCCGGGCGCGGCGAGGCCCTCGGCGCCGAGCAGATCAAGGCCCAACTCCACGACGCCATCGACCGCATGGTGCGCAAGGTCCCCTTTCAGGGCACCCTGACCGGACGTGACCAGGCCTCGGTGACTCTGAACGTGGGCGAGAGTGCAGGCATCCGCAAGGGCGACACGCTCGTGATCGGCACGATCGAAGAGGTCAAGCGCCACCCACTGCTCAAATCGATTGTCGAGTGGCGCATGGTTCAAACCGGAAAGGTCGAAGTCGACCAGGTGGACCGTGGCATCACCTTTGGCCATGTCATCGAAGAAGACACTTCAAAGCCGATCTCCAAGAACAACAAGCTCATGGAGGTCATCGCCCTGCCTGATCCGGTGCTTTCGGCAAAGGCCTCGAGCACGGGAGATCTTCCGGCCCTCACTGACCGCATGGATCCGCCCAAATACGGCTGGATTTCGGCAGGACTGATCGCTGGAAGCTTTTCCCGCCAGACTGCCGACTCGACCGGGACGACCGGCAAAGACGGCGGAGGCCTCGGTGCGGGCGCCAACGCAGAGGCGCAGATCTGGCTCAATCGGCAGTGGTTTGTCGAGGGCGTGCTCGGCTACTCGCTTTACGGCTATTCGCAGACGGACCTCGCCTCGGGAGCCGCCTCGGGAGAGGGCTTCACTTCCACTCTTTTTCAGCAGCGGCTTGGCGTGGGCTATAGCTACATTCCGGGCTCTGACTTTTTTGCCGCCAAGAGCTGGGTCAAGATCGGCACTCAGTCCAACTCCTACTCGCTGGCTCGGAGTGCCGCCGAACAGACGAGCCCCATCCGGTTTACCGGCTATTACCTGGGAATCGGGGGCGACCTGCCCATCCGTAACGGCTGGGGCGCGCAGATGAACCTGAACTTCGGGCTCACCAACACGGCAAACGAGACCGATGGAGCCTTTGGCGATTCTGAGAGCGCAACCAACGTCGAGTTCTATGCGGGTGCGATCAAACAGGTTCGCCCGAGGCTCTTGTTCCGGGTCGGGTTGGATTTTGTCGCACAAGGCGCCACCTACTCATCGGGAGCCACGCTCTCGCACCACGCCATCACGATCATGCCCTCGTGGGTGATGCTGTTTTAAGATGTCCCCCGCAGCTTCACAGGCCCAAAAAAAGCGCATCTCAGAGCTCGCCCGGCTCATTCAGCACCATGACCACTGCTACTACGTGCTCGATCGCCCCGAGGTCTCGGACGCCGAGTATGATCGCCTGTTTAGAGAGCTCCAAAAGCTCGAAGACGAGCACCCCGAGCTGAGACTTCCGGACTCGCCCACGCTTCGTGTGGGCGGAAAGCCACTCGATGAGTTTTTAAAGCTCAAGCACGGAGCGCCGATGCTCTCGCTTGCAAACGCCCTTTCAGAAGAAGAGCTCCTCGCCTTTGATGAACGCGTGCACCGGTTCCTGGACCTGCCGCAGTCAGAAGATCTCGAGTACTTTGCCGAGCTCAAGTTCGACGGACTGTCGATGAACCTCACCTACCGCGACGGAGTGCTCGTCTCGGCTGCCACGCGTGGCGATGGCGAAGTGGGCGAAGAAGTCACCCAGAACATCCGCACGATCCCCTCGGTCCCGCTTCGGCTCAACACCGACCAGCCCCCCCGCATGATCGAGATTCGCGGGGAAATCCTGCTTCCGATCTCCGACTTCGAAAGACTGAACCGCGATCAAGCCTCTCGCGGGCAGAAGCTCTTTGCCAACCCCCGCAATGCGGCAGCAGGAAGTGTCCGGCAGCTCGATCCCGCCGTGGCCGCTTCGCGCCCGCTCACTGGTTTTTTTTACGGCATGGGGGCGTTTGAGAGCGGCACCTCGCCCGGCCGCCCCCTCGTGAAAACCATGGCCGAGTACGAAGACTTGCTCGAAACCTGGGGATTTCGCGTGGGCTCGAAGCGCCGAGTGTGTCGGGGCGCCCAAGCGGTTTTACAGTTTTACCGCGAGATCGAGCATCTCAGGGACGAGCTTCCGTTTGAGATCGACGGGGTGGTCGTAAAGTTGAACCGCTTGGATCATCTCGACCGAGCCGGGATGGTTTCGCGCAGTCCTCGCGGGATGGTCGCCTTCAAGTACCCTCCCCGCCAGGAATCGACCACGATCGAGGACATCATCGTGCAGGTGGGGCGCACCGGCGCTCTGACTCCCGTGGCCGTGGTCTCGCCTGTGAGGCTTGGCGGGGCAACGGTCAGGCGTGCAACCCTGCACAATCAAGACGAGATTGATCGAAAGGACATCCGTATCGGAGACCGCGTGCTGATCCAACGCGCAGGCGACGTGATCCCCGAGGTCGTGCAGGTGATCACTGAAGTGCGAACCGGAGGCGAGCGCCAGTTCAAGCTCCCCACCCACTGCCCGGTGTGCGGAAGCGCAGTCACCCGAAAAGAGGGAGAGGCAGTCACCCGGTGCCTCTCGCGCAACTGTGTTGCACAGCTCAAGGAGCGCATCCGACACCTCGTCATGAAAGACGCGCTCAATGTCGAAGGGATGGGTGAGAAGATCGTCGAGCAGCTCGTCGATGAGGGCCTGGTGCGGCACTTGTCGGATGTCTTTGGGCTCACTGTGGATCAAGTGCTCGGGCTTGAGGGTTTTGCCGATAAATCCAGCCGTAACCTCATCGAGTCCATTGAGGCTGCAAGGCATCCTGAACTCTACCGCCTGGTCTTTGGCCTGGGCATCCGGCATGTGGGCGAGGCGACCTCCAAGCAGCTTGCCCGAAGGTTTGGCTCCATCGAAGCGTTGATGGAGTCGACCGAAGAAGAGCTCCTTGAAGTCGAAGACATCGGCCCCGAGGTGGCACGAAGCATTCGCGAACACTTCTCGCACCCGGAGATTCGCGCGGAGGTCTCCCGGCTTCTTGCCGAGCTGAAGCCCAAGGCCCCGCCCAAGGCCGCCACAAGCGGCGTGCTTGCGGGCAAGACGCTCGTGCTCACGGGCACGCTGCCGTCGCTTTCGAGATCGGAGGCGACCGCCCTGATCGAGGCGGCCGGAGGCAAAGTGTCCGGGAGCGTCTCTAAGAAGACTGACTTTGTGGTTGCTGGCGAAGAGGCCGGGAGCAAGCTCGACAAGGCTCGCGAGCTTGGCGTTTCGGTGCTCGATGAGGCGGGACTTCGGGCGCTTTTGGGTCGCTAGAGGCGCCTTTTTCCCGCCTCGGCAACCCGGGTGCGGCGGTCCCACTGCTCGACAAAACTCATGTAGCGGGTCTGAAGTGTGCTGCATTTAAACCGCAGCGTCGGCGTGGGCTTGGGAAGCAGGTTCAACATCTGCATGGCCTGATCGAGCTGCTTGCGGCGCTCAATCGGAGGCGCGCGCTCCACACCCGTGAAGTACTGATTGTAGAGCTGATGCACCTGCCCGATCAGGGGCTCGACTCGCTCCAAAAGCTCGTGCAGCTTCTCGCTCGAACCCGACTCCTGAATGGCGCGCGCATCCTCAAGGATGCCTGCCGTGGCGCTGGCCTTGGTCATGCCGGAGCCGGCTCGCCTCGCTGCAAGCTCGCGCTCTTCGGCACGCTTTTGGGCCTCGGCTTCTTCTTCGTCCTCCCGCTCTCGGAGTCGCTCCAGGAAGCTTTTGGGGTTCTCAGCCATAGTCCTTGATTATAGCCCACTTTCCGGGGGATGAGGAATCCAACCCCTATGAAGGCAAAAACCCAGTATTCCTGTCAGAGTTGCGGCCATACGAGCGCCAAGTGGCTCGGTCGCTGCCCGGGTTGCGAAGCTTGGAACTCGTTTGTCGAGGAGCGGCCAAGTGCGGCCTCCCAGTCCGCCACCCAGCCCAACATCCAGCAAGGAAGCCTCGCTGCCGTGCGCGAGCAATTCAGCCATGCAGGTGTCGGCAGGTCATCTGAGGGCGACTGGACGGATCTCGATGCCGAGCCCGC
>CAIOHW010000376.1 GCA_903858195.1 Oligoflexia bacterium
AACCAGATGTCCCATGTTGGGATCTCCTGGAACCCTCTCTCTAGAGTTTCCCGTCCAGTCCATCCTTGGGATTGCCGTGAAATGTGCGAAGCAATGCGTGAACCGGCAATGCGCTGCCGGGAGAACTCACGAGGCCCTCTTTGAAAAGGAGGAAGGCCTGGAGTGCTAGCGAAGCGTACGGAAAGACGCTCAAGACCACTGAGGCAACCTGCCATCCCAATTCATGCTCCTGGGTTCCGCGAATGTCCCGGAGCCGCTTAAAGAGCGTGATGGCAGAGAGATAGACGATACAGAGCTGGAACAAGATAAACGTGACTGCAAACCACGCGGAGAGAGTGAAGAGCACCCATGGAGACCAGACCGCCTGCATGTTCTGGGCGGTCAGGCCACTTCCACTGGCATAGATGCCAAGCAAAAGGGCGGTACCGGCAGTCGCAATGCCGGCTATCTGAAGGAGGGCGATCAGATAACCTCTGCGGTCGAGAAATCCGCCTGGTCGGAAGAGGCCTTCGCTCTGGTTCATCGGAGTTGTCATTTCAAACCACCTTTCTGTCGATGGTACCACAAAGTGGAGGTGACCTTCGATGTCAGGGGTAGCGCGCCTTCTGGGCGAGCAGGGCTACTGCAGCCTCGGCTTTGGCGAGATTCCTTCATACTGCTTGTGCCTTTCTCCAACAGATAAGCGCCATCCCCCAAGGTTGTGAGGGGCTTGAGAGCTTGAGGGTCGTTCCATCCCATTTGGGATAGCGGATGAGTGTTTTGCCGATGCGATGCGGGTCGCTGGCCTCGGTTACAAAATGTCTCAGTTCGTTGTCAGTGAGCTCGTAGCGACCTGAGTAAAAGAGACACGAGTCAAGGACGGCGTCTGAGTTTTCGGATCCAGGGGGATTGATCGCACGATTGATGGACGCCGACATCCAGCCGTCAGGCGTGTAGAGCAAACTGCCGTGCACGTGTTCGCCCCAGGGCTGACTCTCGCCTTGGGGGTTGATGATTTCGAAGCTGACTAAGCGCCAAGCGCCTTGGATAGGAATGGGGATGGGGTTCACGACCGATGACCAGTCCCTGCAAGGGCTTTGAGCTTTGCCATCAGGGACTGAACCCGTCGATCCCCCTCGCGCGAGTAGCCGATGAAGCCGGATGCGGCTTCTTCTAAGAGTGGAGCGTCCGAAAGAAGGGCCTTCAGCTCCGATTGGATCCAGGTTCGAACTGCGTCCTCAGCACGGGCGATTTGATCCACGCAGTTCGTGCAGCCGTCCAGCACAGAGCAGATATCTTCGAGATCCTGACTCATCCTGAGGTCATGCGCAGTGCCCCTGCCATTCAATGCGGCGAATTTTGAGGCGATAAAATAGGGCAGACTGAAGATCTTGATCTTGAGTCCCGAGGGGAGCGTGACGGACTGCAGATGCATGAGGGCGGGTTCGTACCACTGGTTGGAAAAGCCAAGGACTGACTCGCGTGAGGCCATGAAGTCGACGGCAATGGGCCCAAGGTACTTGCGGCAGACCGGAGCGTCTTCGATCCCCACCGGGTCTTTGAATCCCCGCTTGCGCAGAGTTTTTTCAAGTGCGGAGTACTCCTGCTGGCTTGAGACTTCGACGAGAAGATCCACATCGTCAGAAGGGGTGGGCTCGGGGGCGCCTGGGTCATCGATGTAAAGAGCAGTTGTTGCGCCGCCCACGAACACGCACTGCTCAAGAATGTCACCCAAGGCGCGGGCGACCTCTTGGATCATGAGGATATTGCGATTGGCCCTCATCACCTGCCACGTCTCACTTGCTGAGCTTTTTGGACGAGTCTTCTGCTGATTTCTTTTTCGGCCATCATCATCGCGCGTGACTTGCCGATCCTGAGAACATCGATGAGCGCAAGCCACTCGTGAAGCTCAGGGTCCTTGAGTGCGGCGTCGGGCGCACTGGAGTAGATCGGTCGAAGCGAAGCGCCGCGGAAGTTGCCTTCGGGGTGGGGCCAGACCGTTTCGTGCTCGCTAGCCAGAGCGAGCTTGCCCGAGAGGGGCTTTGCCGAATGCGCTGTCGGAATGCCACGGGTGATAGCGCCCAGGTCAGCGGGCGCGATGTATTTGATGGCGTGGATGAGGAACTCGGCTGCGGCCAAGCGTTGCACGCGGCGCTTACTTTCATCCAAGAGTCGCGAGGCGCGAAGTCGCTCGAGAGCATTGGCCACCTCGGCTTGGCTGAGACCTAGAGCCTGGGCGAGATCGATCTGCCGCGAAGGTGCTTCGTTTAATACGATGAGTTTGAGCAGGAGCAGGATGTCCTGAGGGCGGAGATGAAAGGGGTCTTTGCGGGACGCTAGCACGCTCATGTGGTGAGAATACCGTATTAGAAACCAAAAATCATGATTTGTAATATCGTATTGATTTCAATGGATTGAAAGTAATGGTCGGGGTGACAGGATTCGAACCTGCGACCTCTTCGTCCCGAACGAAGCGCGCTAGCCAGGCTGCGCTACACCCCGACACCATTGAGAGAGCGCCTATATAAGGAAACGGCGGCTGCAAATTCAAGCAAATTGGCCCACGCAAACTGGGGCCAGAGTGGCCATCGGCTAACCCCAGAGTGGCCAATCCAGTGGTGACACTTTGACGCT
>CAIOHW010000377.1 GCA_903858195.1 Oligoflexia bacterium
ATCGAGCAGGGCAAGGGCCTCGGGGTACCGGCGCTGGCGCATCAAGCGTTCGAGATGTTTCCACAGCAGGGGGTGACCCTGAAGCCCGTCTGTGAGGGGATTTTGATCGACCCTTCCATCCAGCAGGCCATCGGCAAGCGCCTTGAGATAGATCCGGGTGTCGGGGTCGGTGGTGTGCTTGAGAGCCATCCCAAGATCGAGCCGCGCCTGCTTTTCATCCCCGCGCCTGAGCGAGTCATGGAAAATCTCAATGGCTGGTTCGGCCTTGCTTTCGCCAGTCGGTAAGGCGAGCGCCTTTAAAAAGTACTCGCGCGCCTTATCCTTAAACCCGTGTGCGCCGAGCTCCCGCGCGGCCACGAGATGAACGAGGTACACCCGGTCGCGATCGAGCCTTTGACCCTTTAGGGCAGAGAGCGCAGCAGACTCGATCCGCCGGAGATCACCGTTTGATACGAGCGGAGATGAAAGCGCGGACACGGGGGCGGCTGCCGCGATCAGCGCCATGCCCAGGAGCAAACCATTCTTGGCAAAATTGGGCGTCACCGGCTTCAAGCCTCATCGTTCCGAGGGGCTGGCAGGCTCAACCTCTCAGTGGAGCCGTTTGAAGGCAGCTTCGATCTTGCGGCGCAGGTCATCGTCCGAGATCGGCTTTTCCATGTAGTGAGTTGCACCGAGCTCAAGTGCACGCCTCATCAGGGTGGGCTCGACCTCACAGCTCACCACGATGAACGGAAGGCCCTTGGTCTCTTCGCGTGCCCGAAGCTGGCCCAGGAGTTCAAGGCCATTCATCTCCGGCATGTGATGGTCGCACAGCACGAGGTCGTACTTGGGGCGACCCTCAATCTGAGCAAGCGCGGTGTGGCCATTTGCGGCCTCCTCGACCTCGTTTGCGCCGATCGCTTTCAACATGCGCACGAGCATCGCACGTGTGCTCCTTGCGTCATCCACCACCAGTACTCTGCCTAAAAGATGATTCATAATGGCACCAGAATATCCGGGTTTCGGCTGGTTTTCCTCAACCAACTGGAACCAGAACGACTTCGATTTGAAACTTGCCCGAATCCGTCGAAAAAGTGACGGCCACACAGGCGCCGGCAGCGTCATGCTTGACGGAGTGCCCCCTTCCGACAGTCACACTGGGAACTTTTTGGCGAATCACATGCCCGAGATCGTTGAGCGGCTTCTTGGCGATACCCATGATCTGGTTGCAGATTTCTGACGCGACGTCCTGATTTTTCTCGTCAATCCCGGTCACAGTCTTTGCAAGCATGGTCGACGCGATGGCGCAAAAGCAGGACTCCTGAAAGGAGACCGAAAAGCTGCCCTTGTAGGTATCGCTATCGATGACCATCACGCCCGAGATGTCTCCGCTCGGCTGCCCGGGTTGCTTGACGTAGAGGCCCTCCCTCTTGGAGTCGGTCTTGGCAAAGACCTTCACGATGTCGAGGGTCGCCGTGAGAAAGGGGTTCACAAACTCGATGTCAAAGCCTCCCTTGGCTGCCTGCGGCTTGGGCTTTGGGGGCTCGGGGATCTTGAAAAGCTCGCGGAAGTTCTTTTCGAGCACCTTGGGTTGCAGCGGAAATCCGTGCAGCACCGCAGTTGGAAGATCAGTCATGAGCTCGAAGTCATCCACCGTGGCAGAGATCACATAGATGCCGCCGGGCATGTTTTCTGGGGCGATTTTAGCGATAAACGAGATCACGCCGTTGCCGGCCAGGGGCTCGACCCGCGTGTCTGCGATGAGGAGATCAAACTTCTGGTTTTTAGTCTTGGGCATCGCCTCCTTGATGGAGGTGGCCTCAAGAATTTTTGCCTCGGGCGTAATGCCCTTGAGCGCTGCGATCGTTGCTGCGCGTGTTGCATCATCCTGATCGATGATGAGTACCGAAGGTTTGGGAAGCGGCGCTGGTGCGCCTGCTGAACCTAGTGCTAGGTCAACCATACAGAGCCACCTGAATGTGATTCATATCGAGCTCGAACCTCATATCCAGACTCTAGGATAGAGTAGACACACTGCAGTTGCCAGCTCCGTGCAACAGGGTTGCGCGTCAGTCCATTGACGTCGCTGATGCTACTGGAGCAAACCAGCAGCGGGGGCGGGCCCCCTCAAAGAACGTCCCAAGCGAAAAGCAGCTCTGCCGCCGGGCCTGTCGCTCGGAATACCGATCGAGGAGGGGCCCGAAGTTTCCCGAGAGCCATTTGCCCGGGATCACCGTCTCGTCGCGAGTTTGCGCACACAGTGCGCCCTCAAGATAGGTGTCCAACCGACACTGCGCGGCCGGATGAAGTGCGCTGGTCCGTGCAATCAAGCCCACATCCCGAAGTCCGAACGCCGGCACCGGCTCCTTGCGGAGGGCTGCCAGCAGGCCTGCAAGCGACTGTGATGCATCGGCGATGCGATAGCAGAGGTTTCGGTCCGCCTCCTGCTGCCATGCCCGGTTGCATTGGGTCGCAGCAAAGGGATCCACCGTGGAGGCATGGCGCGCATTCTCGTCTTGGTCTCGTCCCCAAAGCGCGCGGGCACATGACTGGGTGGCAAAGTAGTCCGACTCGCCCTCAACCGAGACCGCTGAAAAGCCGCCCAATACCGATGGTTTGAAGGGATATCCCGCAAACAGGTGTCCGAGCTCGTGACAGACGACGAGCTGAAAGCCGTCCGGGGTCACCTCAGGTCGCCGCGCGAGCCCCCCTTTCATCGTGATGATCCAGACCGGGCCCAGGTGGATGGCAAATGCATTTACCGTCGGATCCTCCCAGTCGAGGTCGGCCGAAAGCCCCGCGTGATGCGCCTCTGCAAGAGGCTGATAATGGCGGACGGCGCGTTCGATCAGGGTGCGAAACAGGGGCTCGTCGATATTGGCATCCGATCGCCCGATCCGATCTTCGAGGTGCAGGTCATTGGGGGGCAGGATCGATGCATGGGCCTGCCCTGCGCCGAGGAGCTCAGGGACCAGAAACAGGGCGCAGAACACCGCTACCGGGAAGTGACGCATGCCTTTGAGTTAAACCGGATTTTTGGTGCCGGTCCAACGCCTTTTGGGTCGCGCCCCAGACGCTAGGGGAGCGTAACCTCGCTCAAGACTTCGAGGATCCGGCGTCTGGCCGTGAAACGCCCTGCAAAACGGGCCTCCGTCTGTGCGCGCAGCCGGGGAGCGTGCTCCGCAATGTAGCGATCAATCGTCTCGCGGTCGCGAGCCAGATAATGAATCACCCATTGGACACCCGACGCGGAGGCACCGGGCTCCTCGGCCGTGAACCATCTGGCCGACTCAAAGCCCCCCGCCCGGATCACCTCCGGAATGTGATCACCCAAGAAGGCCGCATATTCGATAAAAACAGACGAATCGACCTGCAGGGACACTTCGTAGACGTGCATCACTGCTCCAATAGTGTGGCGTGCGCCTCAAGCAGGCGTGTGGTGCCCTCGGCACCATGAAGGCTCGAGCACGACTCGTAGCTGCTGTGAGCGTATTCTTCGGGAGTGGTGAAATAGGCCATGTGGTCATTGCTCAGTCCCAGCACCCAGGACTGAGCCGCGCCGGCCTCGCGCGCAAGCCGCCTGAGTTCAAGTCCGAGGAGCGTCGTCGGCTCGCCGGGCCAGGTCATCATCACCATGTCGCCCAATCGAATCGAGAGCACATGGGTGTCGCGATTGAGGAGCGGCCCAAGATAGAGGCGCAGGCCCGAGAGGATGAACTTTTGGATCGACTTCTGCTCAACGCAGCCCTTGATATTGATGTTTGCCCTCGGGAGGCGGACATTGCGCCTCGAGACGCTCCAGCTCCCCTCGATGGCACGCGTGCCCCCGAGCGAATCGATTGCCTGTTCGGCAAACATGCGCCCTGAGTCCTCCATGGATTGCGCAGGCTTGATATCGCCCTCGGCCGCGTTGATGTAGAGCACCACGGGCGAAAGGGAATCGATGCCCATTCCTGAGACATGATTGAACTCGGCCAGCCGCCCCTCAAGAGCGCGCTCGATCGAGCCCAGCACATCTGAACTAAAGAGGTGATTCTTCATGCCCAGCGAAGTGCCGTGGATTGCCAGATTGGCGACCGCCCCGAGCCATCGCCCCTCTTCAGAGCGTACCCAAAGCATATTGGCATTGCGATCCACCGGGCCATTCGGGTCACGACGGTTGTTTTGAAGGCCCTGTGCCTCAAAGCCCGAGGCCAGGAGCGAGGCGGGCTCAAGCCGGGCCACAGCACTCCTCACGCTCGTTGCAACCCCATCGAGAAACTGGGCATAGATCTTTTTGCTGAACTTGTCGGCAGCCAAAAATTCCCAGACGCGGTTCTTGAAGATCGTGCCCGGTCCGCTGTGTGTGTGGGTGGCGGACATCACAAAGTTGTCCTGCCTGACGCCCAGATCAGAAAGCTCGCGAATGAGGTCGTCGCGAAGCATCGGGTCTGCGCCCACGATATCGAGGCTCACAAAAAACAGGCGCTCGCCGGCGCGATCGAGGACCAGCACCTTGCTGCGAATCGGGTCGAGCTTGCCCGTGGTTGGCGCAAGATAGGTTGCATACGGATGCTTGTTGAACATGTCCCAGGGGATCAGGCGACGATCGCCCCCGCCAAATCCGGCAAGCGGAACTCCGATCGGGGGCGTGACGTCCTCGGCATGCATGCCGGCACGAAGCCCAGTGTCTTCGGCAAGTGCGGACGAAGCAGATACGAGCGCGAGGAGCAGGAGGATCTTTTTCATGTCCCTTCAGAGTACTTCCAATCAGACTTGCAGAAAAGCGCGTCACAAATGCAAAGTGCCGGGAGCGTCTCCGCCTCCGGCACTTTGCGACACTAAACTGACACTCCGCTGATCAGCGGTACAGGTCGCGGCAGATCCGATCTCCGTAAAAGTCGATGACCTTTTCTTGCAGGTACTGGGCGAACTCAGCCTCGGTGACGCGGGTGATGCCGCCTCCGGGCTTGCGGACGCGCCACACCGTTTCGACCCTGCCGTTTTTGCGGGAGCTCGTCGTATAGGCCACGCGTCCACCGAGATGGGCCTGAATGGCCAGATCGTCAAAGCCGAGATCGATCGACATCTCGAGGATTTGGCCGCCGTTACGCTTCCAGACGAAGTGCGTGTAGCCCTGGTGGTTCATGGCGTCCTGCGTGGCAAACAATACGTGGGCCTTGAGGTCGCCTGACTCCGCCACCCGCACCAGAACATCGCGAGCATTGCGCGCACGCACTGAACCCGGCAGGCGAGGGTCACGGCCATCGACCACGGCAAAACCGCAGCTCACCGCCGCATCGACGAGCCCGCGCTGAACCATCTGTGCGTAGTCCGAAGGACGGTTGAACGACTCATTCGCCTGTGCCGAACCCATCACCATCGCAAACGCCAATGCCATCGAGAAGAGCAGGTTTTTCATATCTTCCTCTTATTGAGTGGATCTGCCGGAGTCAATCGCGCGAAGAGCCGACTCAAGTGCCGCACCCCATCGTTTCATGCCCCGGCTGCGCAGCCAGTCGGCGGACCTCAAAACCCCCCGCACCAGGAGGGGCGTCCTCATGACAAAAAAGAAGAAAAAGCCAACGCCCACGGGGCGCAGGAGCTTCCACACGAGATGGCCCCCCTCGTGGTCTGAAAACCTCAAAAAAATCAAAGTCAAAGCCAGAGAAATGAGGAACAGAGGCCTGAACAAGTCACGCACCGCGCCGGCAAGCGCGGCCCGAACACCAGGGGCTTGCGCGCTCTGCCGAAGCGTACCTCCTCTGGCGATTTGGGTGAGGCGGGCCCGATAGGTCTCGAAGCGAGCCTCCGAAAGCCGGAATCCCACCACGGCAAGAATCCCGGCAAGCGCCATCTTGAGAAGGACCAGAGCGGCAAGCCAGCTCCAAAGGCCGTATTTGCCCAGATAATGGTCGGCCATGTCCTGCAAAAGGCTTCCGTACAGTAGCGTATAAAGTGCCAGCGGTTGCACGAAGGACCAGGCGGACGCGAGCATCGAGCCGACGACCGCTCCAAACTGACTTGTCCCTAGCGCAGCCGTTCCGGCTCCGTAGAGCAGTCCCTGCATGGAAATCGCGAGCATGGGGGTGAGCTTCTTTCCGGCCGGCGAGAGCGACTTCAGGCAAGCCGCCACGGTCGATACCCCCACCGGGAGGCTTCTTGCGCCGGGAAGTCCGCGCGCCTGCGAGAGCGCCCGGGAGATGAAGAATCCCTGATTCAGCGAAAGAAGATACCCCGCAAAGGGAAGATGGAGTCCGTGCATGAGACTTCCCAGACCCACTTCGATCAGGGTCAGGGACGCCGATTCCCGGCCGATGATCTCGGCCGTAACCGATTGCGGGCTTGGGGGTGTCGCCACGGACATACTGTTGGTCGTCAGCTCAGCCACTATAATGGTGATCATGCTTCAGATTCGTTTGCGTGTCGCTTCGTGGGGTGCCCGGGCTGCGTTTTTTCGGGTCACAACCCAGATGAGGGTTCAGTTCTGATTGCAATCCTCGCTCTGGCAGTCTCGAGTTGGATGGCGCTCACCACGCAGGCGCTGGGCGATGCGGCCGTGTCGCTTGAAGGAACCATCGAGACCCTCGTCGTCGAAGGAGAACCGGGGAGCCCAAGGCGGGAGTTTTACCTTCTCTCGGATGGTCCGCCCATTTCCGGGCGCGTTCGGCTCATCCACACCTCCGCCCTTGAAAGGCGCCCGCCCCGGAACAGTGTTCGCTATCGGGTGACCGGGACGCCTGAGCCCGTGACTCCTCCCACACTGTCGGTCTCGGTACTGCAGGAACTGACAACCCAGGCGCTGCTTCAGCCGCCCCAGCCATCGCGCGCGGTCCGGGTCGCCGCCGTGCAGGTGCACTACACGGATGATCGAAACTCCTGTGACCTGCCTGCCATCAGGAACAACCTGCTCGAACATCCCACTTCGGTTCGCGCGCTGTTCTCTGCTTCCTCGCACGGCGAGTTTGCGTTTGAAGGCGATGTGCTCGGCCCGGTGGTGGTGCCGAGGCCCGCAAGCTGCGACCCGTGGGCACTGGGTGCCGCGGTGGACGCCGTGCTCATCTCCTCCGGGGTTCAGCTCCAAGCCTATTCACACGTGCTCTACTCACTCCCTTTTCAGTGGCCAGGCTGCGCATGGAGCGGCGTTGCCGCGCTACCTGGGAGTCGCTCGTGGGTGCGTGGATGCCTGGCCGGAATGATGTCGCACGAGCTTGGGCACAACCTCGGGATGAACCACGCCTCGCTCACCCAACCTGACGGTACGCACGTGGAGTACGGCGACCTAAGTGACACGATGGGGGCTGCAACCCCGGCACGGACCCACAATGCCCCACACAAGGTACAGATGGGATGGATCGAGCCTGCGAGCGTGGTTGATGTCGACCAAAGCCAGATGATCCGCCTTGCCCCGACGATCACCCCGCCCCGGGAGGCCGCCGCATTCGGGCGTTCGCTGGTGGCGCGCATCACTTTGCCCGGACAGCCCGGCATGGTCGATTCGTACTGGCTCTCCTACCGTGCGCCGGAGGGCTTTGATGTCGGGCTTCCGGCTCCGCATGCGCACCGACTCAATATTCACCTGCACCCGGGACCCGGACCCATGCAGGCGCAAAACACCCGCTTTGTCGCTGGGCTGCTGCCCGGAGAATCGTTTTCGAGTGCTGATGGAGCACTCCTGATTTCCGTGGTCTCGGCAGGCCCGCGCGAGCTGCAGGCACAGGTCACCCTGAGCTGCAGGCCCAGGATCCCTGCGCTCTCGCTATTTCCCGCTTCGGGAGTCGCGGGGCCGAACTCGCGCTTTGAGACCTCGCTCGTCATCGCCAACCGGGACGGACTGGGCTGCGCACCGGCGCAGTTCTCGACCCGTTTCGAGGCGCCACCCGGACTTGCGGTCTCGGGTCTGCCAACCTCCCTCACGCTCTCTCCAGAAGAATCCAAGGCGATTCCCATTCGCATCGCTCCAGGTGCGGCTGCCAAGACGGGTCGGGCGGGGTTTGCCCTCTCGATGCTCCGGCGCTCAAGCGGCCCTCCGCTTGCCGTCAAGACCCAGGGGCAGGTCCTCGTGGATCTCGTTTCTCCCTCGGTTCCAGACGGGCTTTCGGCCCGAGCGCTTCCCAGCGGCGAGGTGGAGCTTTCCTGGCGTGCGTCGAGCGATGCGGGCTCGGGGGTGGCCCTCTACATGGTCCACGACCTTGGCGTACCGGTCACGCAGACCTCGCTCACCAAGGTGGTGCTCACTCCCACACACACAGGCCCCATGGTTCTGAGCGTCATGGCGATTGACCGGGTGGCAAACACCTCGGCGCAAAGCGCAACCGTGTTGATCCAGCCCGTGGTGCCGTCCTTGGGTTCGTCGGGTGGGCCTTAGGCGATGGGGGCCTGCCCCCGCCGTGATACGCTTGGCGCATGAAGACCCTTGCCCTTGCCGTCGCACTTTCTTTTGGCCCCACTGAAGCCTTTGTCCGTATCGGTGATCAGATGATTGACCAGGGCTACTTTGGGTCGCGCGACACGCCCGTAGCCGAGGAGCTTGAACGAGGATTCATGGGTGGAAAGCCCCGCAAGGTGGCGCTCTGGCCCGATGGCGTGCTGCCCATTCATTTCAATTCGGATGTCGAGCCCGAATTGCGAAAGACCGTGCTCGATGCCTGCGCCGAGTGGGCAAGTGCCGCCAACATCCGCTGCATCGAAGGCTCTTACCAGGGCCGGCGCCTGGTCATTGGCAGGTCATTTGTCGGCGTCAAGCAGGGCTGCTGGTCGATGCTGGGAAGCTCGGCCTACTTTGCGGGCCTCAAGCGGCGTATGAATCTGGGCCCGGGTTGTGACTCGTACCACACCGTGCTGCACGAACTCGGTCATGCTCTGGGGCTCACCCACGAGCACCAGCGGGCGGATCGCGACGATTTCGTGGAGATCGTGAGGGAAAATGTGCGGGATCCCTTTCTGGGGCTCGGCTACAAGCTGAACTTCGAAAAACAATCGACGGACGGCTACACCCCTTACGACTTTTATTCGATCATGCACTACGGCAGGCGCTCGTCCTCGAAGAACGGGCGCGACACGATCGTCCCGCGCCCCGGTTACGCATCCATGATCGAGATTATCGGCCGGGGAAGTCACCTTTCAGAGTTTGACCGGGATGCCATTGCCGCTATGTACGGCGCCCGAAATGAAGCCTGGTGAAGCTGCAGGCGGCAGGCGGAAAGCCTGCGGGCTCGAAGTAATAGGTGTTCCTGATCTGATCGAGAACTGCATTTCGATAGGCATCGAAGTCAAACCCCCTCAGGATGCTTACCCGGTACTTGAGCCTTCCCTCGCGGATCACCTGGCTCTCGACTGAGCGAAAAAATCCCTCCACTCGCCGAAGCGGCTTTTTTCCGCGAGTGATGTAGACCAGGTCGCGGCCCGCATGAGCGGAAAGATCAAAGGTCAGATCATCGTTGCGACCGAACTTGCCGAGATTTCCAAACTGATAGACCGGACGGCCGAGGTGGTAAGAGAGCGTCGCCGCATTTGAGTACGACTCCGCAAGAAGCGGAGCATCTGTGGGGGCTGCGGCAAGCGCTGCTTCAAGTACCGTGGGGGTGCGCTTGAGCTCGCGTGCGCGCTTGAGCTCGCGAAAAAACCGATGCCGGTAGGTGAGATGCTCGGAGGGAGTCAGAAGCAGCGCTGTGGCTGCAACCACCCCAACCAGCGACGCACCCACCTGAAGCCTCGACCAAAAGCGGAGCCTCTCGATCGGGAGCGCATAACCCAAAAAGAAGTAGAGCCCCGGATAAAACGAGATCATCCAATGAAGGCCCTGCGCGTGGCGAAGGGCGCTGTAACCAAAGGCAAGCACCGGGACTGCGTAAGACAGGGCAAGCCACGAGAGCACGGGCCGGCCGAGCGCCAGGCGCAGCTCTCGGGTCGAGCGCAAGGCTGGGATCAAAAGCAGGGGAGACAAGAGCAGGAGCTGGAAACCCGCAAACTCCATGAAGCTTGAGCGTGCTCGGCTCTCGCCCATATGGCGCGAAGAAAAGTTGAAGATGAGGTTGGCCCAGCACTCCTGCCAGTTGGCCCAAAGGTGGAAGATAGCGAAGGGTGCGGCAGCTGCGAGCAGGATCACCCCGCCTCGAAGCGCGCGGGTGCGGTTTTTTGATCCGGAGGTGAAGCACACGGCGTGTAGGAAATAGGCGGGAATGAGCAGGACGATGAAATACTTTGATAAGAACCCAAGCCCGATGCAGGCCCCGGCCACGGCAAACCAGCGCTTGCTCCCCGAATCGATCGCCGCACAGATCGCGCCCACGGCAAGCACCGTAAAGAGGACCAGCGGAACGTCGGTCGTCATGACCATGGGGACGGTGACCCCCATCGCGCAGGTCGAAAGCAGCGCCCCGATCCAGGCACGCTCGCCGCCTTTGAGTCTGAGGATCGCCCACGCACCGAGCACCGTGGGGATGAGCAGGACAGGAAGCCTGAGCACGAGCGGGTGCAGCGAGACCTTTTGAAGCGCCCAGAGCCACCAACCAATCATCGGGGGCTGGTCGTAGTAGAGCGCACGAAGCTCGCGGCCCCAGGTGATGTAGTAGGCTTCGTCACCCAGCACCGGCAGGACCGCCGCAAAGAAAAGGCGTGCGAGCGCAAAGAGACAGAATGCCCCGATGAAGAAGTTGCGGCTTGCCCGTGAGATTCCCATCCTAGGGAATCTTAAAGTACTTGCGGCGCGATCTCGAACGAAGTTTCCCAGCCGTAGTGGTCCGAAAAGATCAAACCGGGCTGGTCAAGCACTCGCCTGCCCAGCAGGGGCCTTGCCCCGTCACGACCAAAAAGGTGGTCAAGGTGGCCCTCATCTACGTCGGAGTAGGGATTGCTGCGATCGCGAGTGCTGACGGGCTCGGAGGGGATGACCCGCTTGAAGCGCGGCAGGATGCGCCTGAATTCATTCCAGAGGGGCGTGTAGGAGCCCCCCTCGGGTGCAACGTTGAGATCGCCGCCCAGGATCTGCGGAGAACCCTCTCCGCGGAGTGCCGCGTGATCCTCGGCCTCGAAGATCTGGTCACGGCGAACGTCTTCAAAGAGTGCCGTTCCGCCGTAGTTTGCCACCAGATGGGTATTCAGTACGAAAACAGAGCCGATCACCGGATGGTTGACCATTGCCATGAGCGCGCCCTTGGTTGCGATCGACTCACCGTTGATGAATGCGCTCCAGCCCGAGGCGGTGGCGCGAAAAATGTGGCGATAGCCCTCGGTCATGTGGTGCCGGCTCAGGATCATGAGCCCCGTTTCGTATGATCCTTGATCCAGCCTGAGCGTGTGGTCATAGCCGCAATTCTTCAGGCGATCGGCCATCCAGGGCTTCCAAACTTCCTGCAGCAGCACGACATCCCACGCGCTGACGGGGTCCTGCGACTTTAGGTACTCACAGAAGCCCTCGATGCGCTTGGCAGGAGCTGTCGAGAAGGCGGCCGACAACCCCCAGAGATTGTAGGTCAGAACCCTGAAGCGCTCGGCCCGCGCGGGGGTGGCGCCTGCGGCGAGAAAAAGAACCAGAATCACGAGGGCATGGCGCAACATGGGAACTCCTTACCTGACTGATGTGCTCCGTTACTACAGCGGGCACACTTGTTTCGCAATGCGTCAGGCAATCTTGAATTCCGCTTTTATTTCGAGACCTTACCCGGCAAGCCGGGGCAGGGGCCTTCCTGCATGGGGCCGGACTGCCACGTACTGGGCGGCCGGAAGCGTGGGATGATCCCTGCGGCCATAGCCGGGCTCGCCCGAAAGTGCGTAGTCGGCAGGGGTGAGACCAAAGAGATTCGACTGCAGGATCGAATCAAAGAACTGGTTCATGAGAGCCCCGCGGGAATAACCCGGGTCGCCCGGGAGCGGAACGTTCTGCCCCTGCCTCATGTAGCTGATCACGCGGCCGGGCTGGATCGATCCGCCTGCGGTACCGCCAAGCAGGATCGGCATATTGGTCGTGCTGTGGTTTCGTGGATGCGAGATGTCGTTGCCCAGGTACACGAGCGAGTCCTGCAGCATTCCAAAACTGGAGAGCTTCTGCATGATGGGGATGAAGTACTTTTCGACCACCCAGCGCTGCATGTCTCGAAATGCGGGCACGCTTGCCTGTTCGCTGTGCGAGTCCGTATGCCAGCTTCCGGCGCTATAGATATCCCGGCCCTGGATGTAGATCGTGACCGCGCGGGTCGCGCCCAGCCTGAGGGCCGTGACGGCGAGATCCACGTGCACGCCTGCATAAAAATCGGAGTTGGGCGAAAACGGAATCACGGGTCGGCTCATCAAGCCCGAGAGGTTCGGGGTGACGCCACACGCGCTCAGGATCTTCTGGCGCAGGCCGCTCACCATGTCGAAATACTGTTCGGCCAGCCGATAGTCAGCCCCCGAGGCGCGCTGCTTCAGCAACTGCGTCTCTGCCGCGATCAGCGAAAGCGCCTTGTCCGAACGATCCCGCACGGCCGGACTCCCGCCAGCCACCAGAAGGTCATATGCGGCAATCACGTCATCGAGCGCCGGGACCTTGGTGAGCGGGCCTGACAGGCCCACGCGCCGAAAGCTCTCGGATGCACCCGAGTAGGGACCGTACATCGTGGCCAGATGGAAGGACCGGGTCACCGGCTCACAACCGCCGTAGATCCGCTGCAAGGAAGCGGCGCTGGCCGCAATCAGTTGGTCAACGCTCGGATAGTCTCCTACGGCACCCAGCGAAGTGGGTCCGTGGCCTGCAGCAGTCGAAGCACTGTCGAGCCCCATGAGGAGCGTCATCTGGTCTCGAAGCTGGGGCGTGAGCCCAGGCATGGAGTCATGGATGATGTTGTTGATGCCAAGGCGATTGGCCTGGGCAAACGGCGCGGCACGCACCTCCTGTCCCGACTGGCCACCGTCTCCGGCGAGAGCGAGCTGATTAAAGACATAGGGCTCCCAGTCCATTCTCTGTGCGCCGTTACGAATGACGATGGCAACCAGACCGCCCGGGGTCCAAGTAGGAGCTGCGGCAGCATCCTTCAAAAGTGAAGGAAGAAACGGAAGCGAAAGCGCAAGCTTTCCGGCTGAACCCAGAAACTGTCTCCTGCTTTTTGGATCGAAGTACATTGCACTCTCCTTGCTTCAAGCCACTACGGTGCTACCAGGCGGTAGCGAAACTCTTGCGAGAGCCCGAGCGCCACCCACGCATCCTTCATGGAGCCATTCATGACCCTCTCCACGACCGGCTTGATCGAGCACGAATCAGACGTTCGTGCCTTTCGCCCCAAACCAAATTCAAAAAGTTGGCGGGCATGGCAGATGGCCGCCTCCTCGCTCGTGCCAAGCGCGGCACTGAAATCAACGGCATCCACAAAGGTGCGGGGAGCTCCGTCGAGCGAGAGCGTTGCACTCGTATCCACGGTCGGTGTTCCCGCCACTACGGCAGAACCCCCCGAAGCCACCCACACGCGCTCGGTTGCCGCGCCTGGTGTCAGGTGCTGTCGACCGATCCCGTCGTATCCGCCAAAGAGTGCGCCCACGGGATTGATCGCGCTGTGGCAACCGATGCAGGAAGCTCCGCTGGTCTGATTGGCGACATACTCGCGACTGCTGATCGGCGGTTGATGCCGGGGCTGCCCGGCACGGAACCCCTCGGGAAGATCGGCCGGGTTGGGGTCGGGGATGGTGCGGCAGAGAAACTTTCTCAGAACCTTGGTGCCCAGCATGATCTGATTTGCATAAGGCGTCCCCGAGGCAACAAAGCCCATGCGCGTGAGCGCGCCCGAGCGCCCCGTGAGTTGGCGCGGCTGCCCGGAAGGCGGATTGGACCCGTAGGGAAAGCCATAAATCCCGTTTAGAAAACTGGAGTGGCCGAGCCAAAAATCGCGGTCATTCATGAAGCGATTGAAATTCTGGCCGCTCCAGAAGTTTCTGAACCCGAGCGTCTGGATGTCGGCGCGCATGCCGCCCAGATAATTTGCGTTGCCCGCAGTCGGCTGCTCGGGCTGGCTTGCCTGAACCGCAACAGGGTCGGAGCTGAAGCCTGGGAAAAGAGTGAACTCAAGGTACTCTTCAAGAAATCGCGCAAGCACCTGCTGCGACTCCGAGAGCGGAAATGCCGGGTCACAATTGGAGCCTGGCGCACAGTTGTTGTTCTCGGCCGGGCTGCCCCCCATGTAGGGACCGAAAATGTCGCCAACTGCGTCCTGAACGTTCAGGGCGACCCCGCCTGCCGCTGCGGCGGCAGCGCGATTGAATGCGGCATCAGGCGGAGGAGAGTCCCTGTAATGCAGGGCAAGCTGCCTCACGGTTTCGTAGGGAGTCTTCTGCACCCACCCTCCCCCGCCGGGAGCGGGCACGCCCCGGTTCTGGATGAGGAACAAAAAGTCGGGATGCACGAGCATGGCCTTCAAGAGCGTGGCGAACTTCTCGGCCGATGTGCCCGTCCACGCCTGGAACTGGGCCCAGTAGCGATTCTCTTCTTCTAAATCCAGTGCGCGAACCAACAGATGCCTTGCGAGATACCGCATGAAGCCCTTGGTGCACGCCTCGGTGCTTGAGGCCGTCGTGCACGAAGGGCCTGCGTTTGCCAGCATGGCGTTGAACGCCGTTGGATTGGAATTCAGAAAGTGCTCTGAAATCGCATCTGCCACGGTGAAGTACCCCGAGAGGTGATCTTCGGTGAACCGCGAATCCAAACGGGAGTAGGTTCTGTCGGCGTAGTCGGGTGGGACCCGAGCCAGTGCGGTTGCCAGGCTTCCTGAGGCAATGCGCTCAAACAGCACGTAACGGCGACTTCCCCAGCTCACCAGGCCGCCATCAAAGCGCGAGAACAAGTTTACGACATAGGCAATGTACTGTTCTCGAGAGAGTCGCTTGGGGGCTGTGGGCGCCACCTTGATCTCCTGATCGCCGCACTCGGCGTAGGCCTTGTAGGAGACGCTCGCTGAACGAACGGGCCCTGGTGCCCCGGCACCGCCCCCGACCGAGAGATCAGGAACCGAAAAGCTCACCGTGGCTGACTTGGAACAGCCCAAAGCGGCAATGGCCATGACAATG
>CAIOHW010000378.1 GCA_903858195.1 Oligoflexia bacterium
AGGTTTTGCCATTTCCATTTAATTTCAGTTAGTTAGCCGTCTGGCTTCGGCGTTGCATCCCTTGGGTAGGTCCACAAAGGGGTGAACCAGATGACTATCAGGAAAGACTCGGCCTTTCTTTTGATCGCAACCGTGGTGCTCGGAATGAGCGGTGCTGGGTGCGAGAAGTCCCGAATGAGTTCTTCGCTGACCCGAAGCCGTGGCGGCGTGGTGTTAGTGCCCGGTGGTGGTGGCGGCGTGACCGATCCTGGCACCGGAGGCGGTGGTGGTGGCGTGACCGATCCTGGCACCGGAGGCGGTGGTGGTGGCGTGACCGATCCTGGCACCGGAGGCGGTGGTGGTGGCTCTTGTACGGGCGCCGATCTTGAGCCGATTCATTTTGATGATGTGCCCCGCTCCTGTGAGCGCTCACGGCGTCATTCACGCCGCTGCGGCGTAAGGACCGAAGAGTGGCGCGAGCGTTTCTCAAGTGCTTCTCGCGGAGTCCGGTGCAATATCCGCTCGGGGCTCCATTCGGAAGAGACCCAGGTGCTCGTTCGAATCTTTGAGCGCCACTTGGAGGAAGAGCGTCGTGGCGGTCGGTGCGATCGTGACGAAGAGGATTCGAGCAGTGGGATTCGAAGGCGCCACAGGCTCTATGCTGCCGGGATTGCAGTTCTCGTTGACCTCTTTCGTGACAATCCGGTCATGAGCGATGTGCAGCTTTGTGAGCTTCGCGCCTCGATCCGGGCGCTTTCAAGCGATCTTCGGGGTCCGCGGTGCGGGGACCGGGAGGCGCGAGCCGAGCTCCTCTCTCTGGCCTCGATCCGTCTTACGAACGCCGTGATTCGTTTCAAGCAGAGTGAGTCGGCTTCGGACTTCCGTGAGATCCGAATTTCGATCGAGCTTCTTGAAGAAGCGGTCCGCGGTGGGTCTGGGCTTGAGATCGAGATCCGGCAATTGATCAAGAAATTCCTGCGAGATCAGGTGGGCCGCGAGATCGAGTCGAGCCTTCGGTAAACGCGAATCACTCGAGGAGAAATACATATGAATACGATCCAAAAATGGAATGCAATCGCACTGGCTTCATCGGTGATGGCAACAGCCCTTTCGGTCGAGGCTTCGGCGGCCCAGTACGCCGGCCAGAAAACCGGAAGCTCCAGGCGGCAGGCACCTCAGGCGCTCACCCGGGCCCCTGAGCCGAGCGCGCTGGTTTTTCGCACGCAGGCGGGACTTTCGCTCTGGAACTCGAGCCTGGGCGGGCTGGCCACACCGGCGCTGGGTCTGGAGCTGGGTGTGAGGCGCGCAAATGGATTTGGCGCAGGCGCCATGGTGCAGCTCAACAAGACGCCGCGTGAGGGCATGGGGGCTGGACTCGTGGCGATCAAACCCGAGTATTCGATCACACGGGAGTGGGGCCGGATTTCAGGTGGACTCGGATTGGGCGCGCTCTTCACGCGCAACTACTACTCGTATGCCTATTCGCTCAACACGCTGGACGGGGTCTACAACGAAGAGGGAAGCGGTTTCCGGACGCGCGGACGATTCGCCATCGTCCCCAACGCATCGGCTGACTTTCCGATCTCACGTGATGCCCAGTTTCATCTGAGCATGAGCTACGTGACCACGCTCGGTGAGGGCCCGGTGCTCGGAGCGTTTGTTCCGATGGCGGGTTTGGGGCTCCAGTTTTGAGGGGCTCGCTGCTGATCGTTGCTGACGACTGGGAGGCGCTAGAGCGTTACGAAGAGCAGCTCTCGAAAGCGTTCTCCCACGTGGAGGCCTGGCCTCTGGGGGCGGCGGGCCTGAGGCGAGCCACTGAACAGCGGTTTGACTGCATTGTCCTGGATTTGGTGCTCGAGGATCTGAGCATGAAGGAGGCTGCCGCACAGCTTCAGTCAGCTCCGCCCGTGGGTGCGCCGCGCGTCGTCTACATCGGCGAACCTGCTGATTTGAGTGGAATTTTGGATGGACCAGGGACTGTCAAGTTGTCCCGTCCGTTCGACTGGGCAGAGCTCATTAAAGTGACGGCAAATACTGCCGATTGAGCGGGCCGCGCGATCACGTAGCCTAATGGGAAACCCCCTTAGGAGGCAAACACGTGGCTCGCTCGAAACTATTCCGATCCCTTCTCCTCACTCCCTTCCTTGCAGGCGTCTCTGTCGCTGGAGTCGCCCTTTCCGCTGAAGCCAGTGCGCTTCGGCCGATCTCTGGCCTGATCGTGGGGGGCGAAGAGGCAGTTCGAGGCGAGTTTCCATCCATCGTTTCGATCCAGAGCAAGTACGGGAGCCACTTTTGCGGAGGTTCACTCATCGACAAACGCTGGGTGCTCACTGCTGCCCACTGCGTGAGCGCAGGTGATGAATCGAGCATCAAGGTGGTGGCGGGACTTCATGAGCGCCGCTACCCGCAGGGATCACAGGCTCTACAAGCCAAGCGCATCGTGCAGCATCCAAACTACGGCTCGGGCACCGTAGCGTATGACTATGACTTTGCCCTGATCGAACTCACGCAGGACGCGGCGTTTGATCCGATCCTGCTGAACGAGACAGAGATCGTGATCGGCGACGATGAGTCGACGGCACCTGCATCGGTCACCGCAGGGTGGGGAACCACGACCGAGTCCGGATCACTCGCAGATGTGCTGCAAAAGGTCACTGTACCGCTCGTGAGCCGAAACAACTGTGAAAAGGGATATCCGGGTCGCCTAAGCGATCGCATGATCTGTGCGGGGCTCGAGTCCGGCGGCAAGGACTCCTGCCAGGGCGATAGCGGCGGTCCGCTCTATGTTCGTGACGATCAGGATCGCCCGATGCTTGCCGGAGTAGTCAGCTGGGGTGTGGGCTGCGCACGTCCGTACAAGTACGGTGTGTACTCAAAGGTCAATGAGGCAACCGCCTGGATCCGTCAGGTCATGACCCAACAGTAAACGGTTAGCGCTTTGCTGGTTCTGCGGCCTTGGCAGCCTGAGAGGGCGCCTGGGCCGCAGGCACCGGGCTGACGCCTGCGGGTGCGATTGGCGCAGCCGGAGGAGCATCGAGCAGGAACTCAAAGCGCAGGCCGAAAGTGACGCCGCTTGCGTCGGTGCCACCGGGAGTCCAAGCGTAGCCTGCGTTGAAGACCGACCTCACGGTCGGGCCCATGATCACGCCGAGGTTCAGCGAGGGTTCAAGCATCAGTCCGCCATCGGCGGTGCCTGTGGCGTTTCGGGTGGTGATGGCGCCTGCAAGTAGCTGGATGCTCGTCTCGAGGCTCGAGCCGAGCCGGCCCTTCTGGCCTGCAACAAAGCCACCGAGCGCGAGGCTTCCGCCGTCGGAGCCCAGCTGGCCCGTGTAAGCTGCGCCACCTAGAAAAAACCGCTCTGACTCAAAACTCGTGTAGCGCCAACCGTAGGTGAGCGAGAGATCACCGCCGAGGCTCATGGCCTTGATCTCGGTGCCGATGCGGCTGGGCTGCGAGGCCGCAAGCCCGATTGACGGGATGCTGACGGTGATCAGGGTGAGCAGTGTGCGTGTCCATTTTTCAGTGCGCTTGGTCATGCAGTACTGCTCGGAGGAAATCTGTGAAACTGTCGCGCGTCAGCCAAAGCCCGGCCTACAATGAGGCATGTTTCGAGGCG
>CAIOHW010000379.1 GCA_903858195.1 Oligoflexia bacterium
ACGGCGCGAAGCCCATCCTGCACGGAGCGCGCTGCCGCAATCGAGAGCTCCCGCGTCGCGGGGGTTTTAAGTACAAGCCCCTCTTCGTAGAGGGCCTTTTCGCCGTACTTCTCGATCAGGTGCTGCCTGAGGTGCTCCACGAGATAGGGAGCGTATTTCTTGTTCACGTCCTGCTCGGCATAGATCCGGACGGGCTTGGCTGCCGCGGCTGTCATCTCCTCGCGGCCGATGAAGCCATTCTCAAACATCCGGCGGAGTACGTAGAGCTGCCGGTCCTTGGCCTTTCGTGGAGAGAGATTGGGGCTGTATTTCCCGGGGGCCTGCGGCAGGCCCCCAAGAATGGCCGCCTCTGCGAGAGTGAGCTCCGATGCGGGCTTATTAAAGTAGCTGCGGGCAGCAGCCTCGACCCCATATGAGCCGCGGCCGAGGTAGATCTGGTTCAGGTAGAGATAAAGAATCTGCTCTTTGGAGAGATTTCGCTCGATCTTGCTGGCGAGCAGCACCTCTTTGAACTTGCGCGAAAAGCTGCGCTCGGGTGTGAGCAGCAGTGACTTGGCCACCTGCTGGGTGATCGTGCTTCCGCCCTGCACGACATGGCCCGCCCTAAAGTTGGCGATGCTGGCCCGAAGCATGCTCGCTGGATTGATGCCCTGGTGCCGGAAGAAGGAGTCGTCTTCAGCCGCGATGAATGCCTTTACGGCAATATCGGGAATCTTTTCATAAGGGATCACATAGCGCCGCTCTTTGTAGAACTCGCCCAGGAGCTGATCGTCCTCGCCGGTCGCGCCCACGATCCGGGTCACTACCGGCGGCCGGTAGTCGGCGATGGTGATGATCTCGGGAAGGTTTCGGGCAAATGCCCAAAAAACAAAAAGCCCCACTAGGGCGCCCATGGCGGTGCCCGCCACGGCGAGAAAGAACAACGAGCGGATGAGCCATCCGGCGCGCGCGGCCTTCATTGCCTCACCCCACCCCAGCCGATCTCGGTCTGCCAGGTCGAGATGGCTGCACGCGATTTCTTCTTGGCCTGATAGATGATCTCCGAGCGGCGGGAAAAGTCCCAGGGGCTTCCAGCCTCAAGCTCGATCAATAAATCACCTGAGCGAAAAGCGACTCCCGCCGCTTCTACGGCGCGCTTGGCGGCGCCCATGGGCCAGCCCGATGGCAACTTCGGGACCACCCAGATGGCCGGATACTCCAGGCCCTGCTGCCTGAGGGAGTCCAATGCATCACCCCAGGAATCAGGGCTCTCGCCCTCGGCTCCCGGCTGGCCAAGCTCGCGATGCGCGAAGGTTGCTGCAAGCAACGGCGCAAGATCGCCACTGCCCACGGCCTCCGTGTGGGCGCCCCGACTCACGAGCACCCGCAAGGGCATCTTGGTGTCCGAAAGCTCCGCCGACCCAAAAAGCTTCTTCATTCCTTCGCGCAGCCTCGCCCCGCTCGCACCGCCGGACGAGAACATCGCTCCGAGGCCGCTTGGCGGCGTCACCCACTCGGGCTTGAACTGCAGGAGCCTGAAGTCCATGCCATTGACCGTGCCGGTGGTGGCATAGGCGGCTCCCACGAGCGCGCCCATTTCCATCCCGACGATTGCGGCGACCTCGACGTGGGCTTCATGCAGCGCACGGATCACGCCGGCCGAGCCGATTGCAGGCGAGAGGCCTGGGCCGAGAAGGAGCACGACTTTGTGCTCCTGGTGCGGCTGCGGTCCAAACACTTTTTCGGGGGCTGGCGGACCCAGGATTTCGGGCTGTCCCGGCGCCCGGGGATCACTCGGAGAGGGCCCGGTACTTCGCGTGTGCGCGCATCCGGAGGCCACGCTGAGCGCAACCGCGCGCAGGAGTCGGTGCAAGAATCTGATTTTCAGTGCGGACATGATCAACGAAGCTTCCAATGCGCGAGAAATTCCTGGTTTCCGTCTGTTCCGGCAATGGGAGATTCTATCAAGCCCAGGCGCTCGAGGCCAATCGTCCCGCAAAATTCAGTGATGCGCGTGACGACTTCCTGTCGGTCGGCGGCGTCCCTGACGATTCCGCCCTTTCCTACCTTCTCCCTGCCCACTTCGAATTGCGGCTTGATCAGCGTAATCCAGTCCGTGCCCTGGGGCTCGGCAAACGGGACGAGCGCGGGAAGGACCTTCTCAAGTGAGATGAAAGAGACATCCACCACGATCACGTCAACCTTTTGACCGATCTGCTCGAAGGCAAGGTGCCGTGCGTTGGTCTTCTCCAGGCTGGTGACCCTGGGATCGTTGCGGATTTTCCAGTCCAACTGATTATGGCCCGCATCCACCGCAAAGACTCGCGACGCTCCGGCCTCGAGCAGCACCTGGGTGAAACCTCCGGTGGAAGCTCCGACATCCAGACCCACCCGGCCGGCGGCATTCACTCCAAACGACTTCATGGCGGCAGAAAGCTTGAGTGCTCCACGTGAGACATACGGATGGTCCGGCTCGCGCACCCTCACTGTGGCATCATGAGGCACGAGCACACCGGCCTTGGTGGCGGGCTCGTCATTGACCAAAACCTGGCCGCCCATGATCAGCGCCTGCGCCCTCTGTCGGCTCGCCGCAAGTCCGCGCGCCACCAACAGGAGATCAAGTCTTTGTTTTTCGGGCTTCATCTGTACCCGGCTGTCCGGCCGGGAATGGCGCAAGCTCAGGCTCCGTCGCGCCGTCGCCTCCGCGAATCAGGATCTCGATCTTCTGCTCTGCCGAGACCAACTGTTGCTGGCACAGGCGCGAGAGAGCCACGCCGCGCTCAAACACCTTGAGGGAGTCCTCCAGCGGGAGCTCCCCGCTCTCCAGCGTCCTCACGACCTGCTGAAGTTGGGCGAGTGCCTCATCAAAGGAGGGGGTTTCGGCTGCTGCGTTCTCGGGGGATTTCACGGCGCCAGAATACCACAGTGGCACCTGACATGTGTCTAACCTTTTTACACCGTTCCCCATCCAAACCCCTGAAATCACTGGGTCCACGGGCGGCAAGGGTCTTGCTGAGTAGAGGGCAGATGCTTTTACGTTTACGCACATTGCTGGCCCTTGGCCTATCGGCGGCTCTGGTCACTGCGGAGGCCCGCGGGGCGCTGGATGAAGCTGGGGCATGGTCCCCGGAGCCTGAGACTAGCGAGGTTCCCGGCGAGGTTCGCGAGAGCGATCTTGCCTCGGCCCCATGGAATCTGTGGCAGGCCCATATTAGCGACGATTCCGCTGACCGGCTCCTCGACGATGCCGACGACCGGCTCCCCGCCCTTTTTGACGTGCCCAAGGAGATGCGGGCCCAAGTGCGCTTCTGGCTCCAGATTTACACTCGATACAGCTCGCGGGAAGCGGTCATCTTCGACGAGGACCACCCCGAACTCGTCTATGAGGTGGTGGACTTCAGGAACCTTGCCCGCACGGCAAGAAACCGCGCCGCCTACGAGATCGTCTCGAGGCAAATGCTTCGCTCCCGTGTTGCCGCCTATCAAGCCGCGTTGATTCGACTTTCCAAGAGCGGCATTCGGCCGGGCAACGGCGCGCCCTCGCGCTCAAAGAAGCTCTCGCATGAAGAGCGGCAACTGATCCAGGTTTTGCGCGGACATTCCCATCGCCATCAGTGGCCCGCACTGAAGCGCGGACTTCGCGTCCAGTGGGGCCAGCGCGACCAGGTTATCCAAGGCCTGGTTGCTTCGGCGCCCTATCGCGTTCGTATGGACCACGTGTTTCAGAGCATGGGCTTACCGCCCGAGTTGACGCTCCTTGCGCTGGTCGAGAGCTCTTTCAATACCCGCGCGCTCTCACACGCGGGGGCTGCGGGAGTATGGCAGTTCATGCCCGACTCCGGAGCCGAGTTCCTGCGCGTGCATCGCGCGGAGGGGGTAGACGAGCGCGTCTCCCCGATCAAGAGCACCGTGGCTGCTGCGCGCCTGCTGCAGCGAAACCACAGGATGCTGGGCTCCTGGCCCTCGGCTATCAGCGCCTACAACCACGGACACGGCAAATGGATCCCTGTCTCCAAGCGCGAACGTCTCTCGCCCGGGCGGATCCTCACACAGTGCTCCCACTCCAAGGGACTGCCGTCACGCCTCGGATTCGCGAGCAGAAACTACTACGCTGAGTTTCTCGCGCTCCTGCGCGCCGAGCGTTACCAGGATGCCGCCTTCGGCCCCGCGCCGAAAGACACGGGCCAAGCCGTTCGCTTTGTTCGTGTGACTGCGCCCGCCCGCGTCGATGCGCTGGCCCAACGACACGGGCTCGCGCCTCAGGTGTTGCTGTCGCTCAACCCGGACTTGCTTGCGAGCCAGCTCCCCGTCGCGCGCGACTTCCTTCTTGCTGTTCCGGCCACTGAGGATGACTTCTCGGAGGTGATTGCTGCGACCAAACAGCGGGAGCGCTCGTTCCATACGAGCCGCACGGCTCGAAAAAGCGCCCTTCAGGCCGCCACTTCTCGGGCTACTCCTCGTCGTCGAAGAGGATGACGGAGATCACGCCGGCTGAAACCGGCGTCCACGACTCCTGAACCGACCGACCCAGAGAATCCTCGAGCCGAACTGTGGCTTCGCCCTCGGGGATCTCGACCGAGAGCCAGCGATAGCCGTTCGCGGGCGTGACCCCTTCTTTAGCCGGGACGAGCTCATTTTCAGGCCCAAGCAGATAAGTTTCCGGCTGGATTCGCGACTGCGAACGCTGCGACTGGATCACCGGCTGGGTGCCCGCCCGGGCATGCTTGCCGGAGGCCGCACCCAGCACCCAGCCCGAGCGCGGGCTCAGGCCGCCTTCGAACGCGGAGCTCCACTGCTGGATCTGCTCTTCTGACGCGAGGAAAAGCTGTTGCGACTGGCCTCGTTTCACGCGGAAGCGGTGGGTGAATCCGTGCGGCCTGCGTGCTTCAACAAAGAGCTCCTCACCGGCGGGCACACTGATGCTGCCCAGCTCAAAGCGCCCGTCAGCATCGGTAATGGCCACCCGTGAACTATCTCCCACGAGACTCACCTCGGCCCCCTCAACAGGCGATGCGTCGACGCGATCCGCCTCGAGAACTCGGCCGGCGACGGGCTGCTCCTCAAGTGCCGCCTCCCTCAGGTCCAGACGCTTAATGCCCTGGGATGGAACGGAAAAGGCGGCGAGCGCCCGCTGGCGCCCACCTTCATTCATGACCACCAGCGCGGGGCCGCGTCGCGCGCCGCCCACCCTGAATGAATACTCAGTGTCGGTGACGCTTGCGGGTGGAATCTGAACCACTCCTCCAGGAAGAATTTCGGCGCTCCGCTGGTTACCCTGGCTATCCACAAGGGTGACTTCGGTGGGGCGAAACGAGAAGAGCAGTTGAGTATCCGCGCTGACCCTGCCCTCAATTGCAGCCGTGTGCCCCGGAGCGGGCGGAGGGGGTGGAGGGGCCGCGGGCAACGAAACGGCAACGGGGAGTGCCGGCGACGGGAGCTGCTCCTGCGCAATCACTTCCGGTGTGCGGGGTGCCTCTGGCTCTGACTTACGGACCGCCCGTGGGGCGGGCGGCACCTGGGCCGCCTGGATACTCATCGCTCTCGCGGGCGGCGGAGGCCCGCGCTGGGAGTGAATACTCACGCCCGCCTTCTCTTTCAAAGGTGGGGGTGTCGCCCGTAGGCGAGCCGGGGCCGCGACCGCGATGTGAACCGTGTCGCTGACCGAGGGGCGGACGGGCGCCGAGACAAAGAGCTCTCGCTTCTCAGAGGTCAGCCTCTGCGTCAGGCCCAGCAGAAGGGCCGGCTCCGCCACGAGCGCCTGTTTTGGGCGCGGACGAGGCTTGAGGGCGGGCCGAAGTGGCGGAGCGCTGACCAGTGCGGGGGCCGAGGCGGGTGACTCAGAGGGCTGTATGCCCCACTTCGCCCCACTCCAATTCGGGGCTGAGGTCAGGCGGACCGTAACGGTGGGAGCATGGCTAGCCCGTTTGTATTCCGCCGCGGATTCTAGCGCGAGCGCGCATGCTGACACGAAGAACGCAGCACATCCTGCGGCTCCCAGCATCTCGAGCAGTCGGCCCACCGTCCTGGTGATGCCGGGTATTGGCACTGCTTGCGTGTTCGAATACACGAGCGCCCACTCCTTAGGCTTCTCTTAAGTCTAAGGGTGGGCGCTCGAAGGTCAATGCCCGAGTCGCGCCCGGGCAAAAGAGGCGTGTGGGCTCAGGCTCCGCCGGCAATCTGTTGACGGATCAGAGCGCGCTGGAGCTTGAGCTGGTACTTTTTAAAGCGGTGCTCGTCCAGATCCGCGTCGCGCAGAACCTTTTCTGCCGTGCTCTGCGCCGCACGTGCCCGCTCCACATCAATCTCGCCACTGAGCTCAAGCGTCTCGACAGAAAGGACCACCTTGCCGTCTTCCACCTGAAAGAACCCGGTCGAAATCGCGGCTCTGGCCTCGCCCTGACCCTCGACCTGGTATTGAAGGACGCCAGTCTCGAGAGCCCCAACCATTGCGGCGTGACCCTCAAGGATCTGAATCTGCCCTTCGGTGCCCGGCAGGGTCACCGAAGAAACCGAGCGTCCCTCAAGGACCTTTCGCTCCGGCGTGAAGATGCTGAGCTTCAACATTTGAACGGCTCCTTAGACGAGGCTCTTGGCCTTCGAGATCGCGTCTTCGATCGTACCCACGAGGTAGAAGGCCTGCTCGGGGA
>CAIOHW010000380.1 GCA_903858195.1 Oligoflexia bacterium
GGAAAGTCGTGGAGATGGCGGCTCTTGACGAAAAGATGGACGCCCTCGAAAACGATTTTGGAGGCCTGGTCGAGAACGGAAAATTCAAGGACGCCCAGAGGTTCTACTTCGAGCACTACCTGCCCGTCAGGAAGACCATGGAAGTGATCCTCCATCAGGCTGAGGCCATTGCGGCTGCCGATGCCAAGTCCTACTCCGATCAGGAAGACAGCATGACTCGCGGAGGAGCCCGCTGGCTTGCCGGCATGATCTTTCTCACGCTTTTTGGCTCGCTCCTTCTCAACCAACGGATGTCTCAAAGCCTGACACGCAGGATTGCCGCTCTTTCGGCCGAGATCAGCACCTCGGCCATGTCCATCGAGCTTGCGAGCAAGAGCACTGCGGCAGCCTCTCAGCAGATTGCCACCTCGGCGACCGAAAACGCCTCGGCAATCACCGAGACCCTGAGCATGACAGACGTTGGACGCAAGGAGTCCGACCGCGGCCGTCAGGTCGTCGAAAATCTAAGTGCTTCGATGCGAGAAGTCTTCGAGGCAAATTCCAGGCTCGAGACCCTGATCAAGGTGATCGACGACATTCGCAGCAAGACCAAGGTGATCAATGACATCGTTTTTGAGACCCGCCTCCTCTCGTTCAACGCAGCCATCGAGGCGGCACGAGCCGGAGCTCACGGAAAGGGCTTTGCTGTGGTGGCTGAAGAGGTCGGAAAGCTTGCGGCAGTGAGCGGCAAGGCTGCCGACGAGATCCATACGCTTCTCGAAGAGAGCACGCAGCAGGTCAGGGGGATCGTCTCGACCACGGGGGTCCGCGTGAATGCGGCGCGCGAGAGCTCGGTGCAGTGCGAGCAGGTCTTCAACCAGATGAGCGTCTCCCTGAACGAAATCAATCGCGCCATGCAGGACATGGAGAAGGAGACCCACCAGAACTCGGCTAGCGCCGAGGAAATGGCCAACCAGGCGTCCACGCTCGCACACGAGTCCAAGGCGCTCACGGGCCTGGTTGTGAACATCCGCAGTCTGGTGCTTGGAAATCGGGAGCAAGAGGAGCAGGGCGGCAGGCCGGTGGCGGCCCCCGCCGTGGCCCAGCTGAAGGTGATCAAGACCCCCTCGATCGAAACTGATGCGGGCCGCGAAGTGGGCAGAAACGATCTTCGATGGAATACCGGATGATCCCGGCCCACGGCGATCCAGCCAGAAGGGTTGCGGAACTCATCCAGACGCTGACCGGTGTTCAGCTCCCGCCCGACAAAGACGCACTGATCCGAAACCGTCTCACACGGCGCATGCTGCAGGTGGGTGTTCGCGATCTGCCCAAGTACCTCGGGTACCTCGAGGGGAATCTGGAAGCCGAGCTCCCGCACCTGATCTCGAACCTGACCACGCACACGACCGAGTTTTTCAGGGATGCCGAACACTTCGAGGACCTGGCCCTGAATGTGCTGCCCGAGGCCATTCGACGCAGCGAACCCATCCGGATCTGGTCAGCGGCATGTTCGACGGGTGAAGAAGTTTACAGCCTGGCCATGAGTATTCAGGAGTTCCTCGATCGGCAGACCGGGTGCAGGGACTATCCCTGGGAGGTCATGGGTACTGATGTGGACGGCAGGTCGGTTGCGACGGCGAGTCGCGGGATCTACGCCACGGCTGAGCTCACACGTATGCCTCCGGAGCTTCTATCGCGGTATTTTGATCTTGGGAAAGGCGAGCTGGCAGGGCTGGCACGGGTGAGGGATCCGGTTTGGAAACATTGCAGCTTCAGGCCCTTCAATCTTCTCA
>CAIOHW010000381.1 GCA_903858195.1 Oligoflexia bacterium
GTCTGGATATTTGTGTTGGGGACGGTGCTCATGCGCTCTGCTTTAACACATCGCCTGAGGGACTGGGGACTGCAGGTCGCCCGGCATGAAACGTTTCACCCGCCTGCTGGCAGTCTTTCTGATCCCCACCTCCCTTCCGATCCCGCCGGGCTCAAGCCCGGTGGTCGAGATCGCCCGAAAGGCCCTGCCGGGGGTCGTAAGCATCCAGACGGCCCGAAAGACCGCCCCCTCCGTGGGCTCAGGCGTCGTATTCCGGGCCGACGGAACGATCGTCACGAGCCACCATGTCATCGAGGGCGCAGAAAAGGTCACCGTGTCATTCATGGGGGATGACACGCCCTACCCGGCGCGGGTGGTGGCCGGCGACCCCAGCACCGACGTGGCGCTGATCCGACTGGAGCAGCCCGGCCCGGGCAAGCCCCCCCTTCCCCCACTGCACCCCCTCAAGCTCGGCGACTCGGATCGCGCTCGAACAGGAGATGCGGTCGTTGCCGTTGGAAATCCGTTTGGTTTCAAGCACACCGTCACGAGCGGCATCATCAGCTCAAGAGGCCGGAACGGAGCTGCCATCGGCGCCATGACGGGCATGCCGGGCGAGAACGGCCCTGATGTGCCGGACCTGATCCAGAGCGATGCGGCGATCAACCCAGGAAACTCAGGCGGACCGCTCCTCAACGCACGGGGCGAGATGATCGGACTGAATGCCGCGATCTTTTCACAGAGTGGCGGATTCATCGGGATCGGTTTTGCCATCCCGAGCCGCGTCGTGCGTGAGATCACCGATGAGCTGCTCGCCCACGGCCGCATCATCCGGGGCTGGATCGGAGTCACCGCGCAGGACCTCGATGAGCCGCTTGCAGCGCTCCTTCACTCGGGCGATCGCAAGGGGGCTCTCGTCAGTGATGTGCGAAAAGGCGGTCCTGCCGAAAGCTCGGGCGTCAGGGTCGGAGACCTGCTGCTTGACTTTGATGGTGCCCACATCGAGGACGCGCTCCACCTGAGGCGACTCGTCTCGCAGGCCAAGGTGGGTACGCACGTCAAACTCGCCTTGCTCAGGCAAGGAAAGCGCGACGAGCTCAAGGTCGGGGTCCGTGAACGGGCGCAGGAGCCAGCGATCGAGGGCCAAGGGGAAGCGGGGCCCGCAGCGGACACACTCGCGGCAAAAACCCCGCCCGCCCGATCGGCCCGCGATCTGGGATTGGTGCTTCAGGAGCTCACCCCAGAGCTCCGCAAGCTGATGGAAATCACTTCAGGCCAGGGAGTGCTGATTTCCCAAGTGGCGCCCGAAACGCCGGCGGCGCGGGCGGGGATCAACCCGGGCGATGTGATCCTATCAGTGGGACTCGCGGTGAGCGGCAGTGCATCGGCGCTCGAAAAGGAAATCGAATCGATGCTGAAAAAATCATCCAAACAAAAAAGAACCGGGCCCCTGCTGCTTTGGGTGCAGAGGGGCCCGGGTGACCGGATCTTCGTCGCGCTGCCAGTTTCCTAGCCGAGCGCGAAGTTGTATCCGATCGTCCCCGAGAAGAGCTCGTCTTCCGGGGTCAGGGTGAGGTCAGGCCGGATCACCAGCCGTCCCACCTCGATGTCGGCACCAATATTGGGGTACATCCGCCACACCGAATCGGTGCCGTTCGAGGTCTTGTTGCCGAAGTTCATCGCGTTTGCGACCGAACGGTAGGTGAAGTTCCCGCCCGCCCGCATGCTGAAGCGCAGGTTCGAGTCGGGCCAGAGATAACCCACCTTGAGGTTCATCGGCACGATCAGGAAGTTCGATCCTCCCTGCACGCTCTGCCTTCCGGAAGGATCGGTGCCGAAGAAGTTCGAGCTCGGATTTCCGAGGTGCGAGAACAGGAGCCCCGTCGAAGGCCCGACATACCAGTGCTTGAGCCGCTTGTTTCCCTTGTAGAAGGTATTGACGGCGTCCATCTCAACGATCAGGCCCATGGCCGCGCGAGAGTCGGAATCGCCCGCAGTATTATTGAAAACCACAAGACCCGCCTGTGGCTTGATTCCTACAACTTCATTGGCCAGGTAACCGCGGGTCACCTCTTTTTCGGTGCGCTCCGTGGTGGCTGCGATGGATTCATCTTCGGCGGCAACCGCGCCTGAAGCATGGACCAAGCCGATGGCTGCGACCACAGTCGCCGCCAGTAGGCCAAACCGAGATTGTACAAGTTTCATGAGTGTTTTCTCCCTTTGATCCCATGTGGGTTGCAAAGGGCGAACCGACTCCGAAACCGACTCTAGGCCTTCGCGCTGTCGGTCGCCTCGAAATGAGGCATCTGCTTCGCCCTCGTAACCGGGCGGGCGTTCCACAATCGGGCAGCCATCCAGACGCCCGCTCCCGCGACCGGGAGCATGGCAAGCGGCCAATTCGACCAAGCGGCCGGATCTTTGGCGGCATCGCCCGAGGGAAGGATCGATCCGTACACCATCGCCTGAAGCCCGGTACCGAGGTAAACCATCCCGTCGATGAGGCCCACTGCGATGCCGACATTGCGCTTGCCCGCGAAGTCCATCGAGGCAGTCCCCGAGAGCATTCCGTGCACGCCGATCACTGCAAGCATCATGAAGCTCACGACCCAACCGAGCCACGGCGAGGTGAGAAGTGCGATGGCAAATCCGCTGCCGACAAAGAGCATTCCGTACAGGATCGACGAGACGGGCCCTCGGCGCGAATGAAAGATCTTGTCCGAGATCGTGCCGGCAAAGACCCCGCCCAGAATGCCCGCCACACAGTTGGCCAGGCCCCAGTTGGCTGCCACAAACTGGGTCATCTGGCCCGTCTGCTTGGCAAAGATGATGTACCACTGCATGACCGCATTGCGCAGGAAGCCCGAGCAGAACTCGATCAGTGCGATGGTGACGATCACGGGATTTGAGGCCATGCGCTTGGCCACTTCAAGCGCGCCAAGCCTCGGTCCGGTTTCATCACTCGATGCGTCGCCCGTGTCGATGTCGGCGTGACCCACATCGCTCGGGTTATCGAACACCATCAGGTAGTCGATCACGGCGAAAACCAGCAGGATCACCATGGGCACGAAAAAGACCATGTGCACGGGGGCGCTCTTGACGATCATCGCCCCGATGTCGAAGGCAAAGTAAATTCCAAGCGAGATCAGAATGCCAAAGATTCCACCAAATGTGCCGCGCTCGCGCAGGTGAAACCAGGCTGCGTTGACCTTGACGATCGAGACGGCGCCAAAGCTCTGGAAGTACATGTTGACCGCATAACAGGCCACGAGCGCACTCACGATGTCGGCAACCTGGAAGTAGACCACAAGCCCCATGGCGAGGTTTGCGAGCGCCGAACCCACTGCGCTGATCAGGATCGTGCGACGGCCCCCCCAGCGATCGGTGAGCGGGCCATTGATTACGAACGAAAGTCCGTACACCCAGGTGCCCACGCCGAAGATCGTGCCGAAATCGGCGTTGCTGATCGCATCACCGAGCGCGTTCTTGGCCACCGTCAGGTTGTAGCGGCCCATGTACAAAAAGGCGTAGGTCAGGCCCAGAGGGAGCCAGTTCAGGCGCCTGCGCGCCAGGAACTGAGGCGTGTGCCCGAGGTCCACCTTGGGAAGCCGCCCCAGTACGAAGACGATGACGGCAATCAGGATTACGATCGGAAGAAACTGCTGCAAGCTGTTCCAGAGCACGAAGGTCTCCTTAGGTGAGGCTGCTTAAGAGGGACGCACGATCCTTACCCCAAGGCGTGTGCGCGGGGGAACAGGAACCTCAACAGAAAGTGCCCTTCGGCCATTCAAAAAGTCCCAGATTTCGGTCCCCACCAGCCGGGCCGCAGGTTCACCGAGGATACCCAGCCCCACCCAGTCCATGGGATTTGCCACCCGAGCCTGGCGGACCAGATCCAGCAACTGGTGGGTCGTGGCCAGATGCCGGACCGCGATCTGATGTTCGTCGGCCAGAATCCCCACGTAGCACTTGAGGAGGTCCAAGACTTGAAGTTCGCTGCTTGAAGGTTGCTCCTGGCGGGGCCCTCGAGGAGGAAGCTTTTTGCCTCCCTCCTCTTCGGCCTGCCTGAGGGCGTTCAAGATCTGCTCGCCGCTGTGCTTGAGTTCACCCTTGTTCAGGCCGCGAAAGGCACTCAGGTGCTCGGCGTCCTTGGGGCGCACCCGTGCCAGATCCACCAGCACGGCATCGTCCGCCACCCACTTGCGGGGCAGGTTGAGCTGCCGGACACGCGCCTCGCGCCAGGCCATGAGGCCCGTGAGTGCCGAGTAGGCCACCGGGTCGAGCTTTCCGCCCACGGCAAGCCTGAGCGCAAGCTCTTCGGCCGGAACATCATAGACCTCAGGACGCTCCCACTTGGACGAGAGCTCGAGCGCCCACTGGCGCCTGCCACGACGGTCAAGCTGGGCCATGAGATCTTCGGCGAGCTCCACGAGGTGGGCGACATCCGAGTGTGCGTACTCGAGCAGCTGTTCTGGAAGCGGCCTCACCGACCAGTTGGTACGAGCGTGACCCTTCTTGAGCTGCACGCCCAGAACGGACTTGAGCAGGTTTCCAAGCCCCACCGAGTCTCCGTATCCGCAGAGCGAGGCGGCAATCGCAGTGTCGAGCGAAGGCGATGCCAGAGTCTCAAAGGCGGTGTAAAAGCACTCCTGGTCACCCTGCGCCGCGTGCAGGATCTTGAGGATTGCAGGATCACGCAGCACTTCAAGGAAGGGCTCAAGCTCTTCGCGTCCCTGTTTGCCACGCTTTTTAAAGGCCTGTGCGTCGATCAGCCAAGAGGTTTCACGCGTGGCGACCTGAACGATCTCGACCGTGGGAAAAAAGGTCGTCTCGCGGATGAAC
>CAIOHW010000382.1 GCA_903858195.1 Oligoflexia bacterium
CGCTTCTTCGTGCCGCGCAAGCTGCCTCAGGGCATCGGTCGTCGTGAGTCCAATGCCTCTCAGGTCACCCGACCGGTATCAGGTGAGGAGGCACTCAAGCGCTGCACTCTGACCTGGCTACAGCCTTCGGCACCCTCTGTGAACGCTCGGAGTGCCTGCAATGAACAGGGCTCTTGCACTGCTCCTGCCAAAGACCGACTTATCCTCTAGTAGCCAGGTGATCCTAATCCTTAGTCTCCAATCTGCTCCCCCTCACCCACCCCCAAGCTCTTCGATGCAGCGCGAGAGCTCCTGCAAGATCGCGGTTGCCTCGCGAGCAGTGGTGATCGAAGGGACCGTGCCATCTCCGGCCGCACCGGCAAGCGCCTGTGCCAATCGACCCCCGATCGCATGGTTCTCTTCCGAGTTGAGTCCAAGCGGGGGGAGCACGACTTGGTAGATCTCGTACAAAAGCCAGGAGATCTCCCGTGTCGAGGCGCTGACCACCGTCTGGTCGGGAATGAACGCGGCCGGCGCCGTTTCGCAGCTACCAGCTTGAGCGCCCACCACCCTGAAGCCTGCGCCTTCCCAGATCTGCTCTCTTGTGCCGAACTCTCGTCTCAAGACCCGTGCCCTTAACTCAGTCAAACGTCTTCGCACTTCGGCAAACTCCCCCTCACTCAATCGAACACCTCCGTTCGACCACTCGTTTGGCCCTGAAGTCGACGAAGATGGTCTCGGGCCGGCCCAGGGTCTCGGAGAACTCGGCCGCGCACTTGAGGCACTTGAGATCCCGGATCAGAACCCCGTCGACCAGACGCCGCGAGAGGATTGGCCTTGCGGGAGCCGGAGCGCAGCCGCACGCGAGGTAGGCAAACCCGGTCTTCGAATCGGTCACCTGCATCATAGACTTTCAATCCCTCCCAGTTGTTTGCGGTCATCGGCCTCAAGCCTGGAGTAGAGGCGCTCAAGATCGTCATCCCACCCGTGCTCAAACACCCAGAGTGCTAGCGCCAGTGCTGCAGTCGAATCATTGTCGCCCTCCGGGCGCTGGCTCATGATGAAGGCCTCAAGCGAGGACTTCGCCTTGGCCACCGCACGCTCGGCAATCACGAGCGTCTCGACGCACCAAAACCCCTTGGCTCCGGGCCGGATCAGTCGAGTGCTGGCCACCCCCTCCGAGATGCGTGCGTTCAGGCTTGCCACGCTCTCAAACCCATCCGGGTGCAGGTGCGTGAGTTCGAGAAATCCCCGAAGATCGCGCCCGGGCCAGTAGCCCCGAAGCAAGAGCGGGAGCGCACGCGAGAGCACGCCGTTGCCGGCCGAGGCGCCAAAGTCATAGCCTCGAATCGGGTTGAGCTTGAACTCGTGCAGCGGCTTTTTTGCCTCTTCGTGCTTGGAGAGCTGCTTCAAGGCGTCACGGGTGGTACCACCGATGCCTCGAAGATCGCCCGATCTGTACCACTCCAGCAGGTACTCGAGCGCCGCCTGTCGGGCCGCCATCCAGTCGCCCCCGTCTGAGGCAAGCACCCGAAGGGCCGGGAGCGATGAGAGCACGAGGTAGGTGTCGTCGGTGAACTGAAGGCCTTCGTCGCCATTCCAGCGCTCCGTGATCTCGTCGATCACGGGCGTCTGGAACTCGTAGGGCGCACCGATCGCGTCACCGAGTGCAAAGGCCTTGAGTGCGTGCTGGGCTCGATCTGAAAACATCATGAGTCCTCCGCAAGGTAAGAGAATTTAAGAAGACAGTGGTCGGGCTTTTCTTTTGACCCAACCGTCCAATCCGTCAGGATGTAGAGATTGCCGCTGGGCTCAAGCCGCATGAGCTGCTCGGTCTTGAAGTGCTTGGCGATGGCCCTGAGATCGAGCTCTTGGGGCAGGCCCTTCACCCGAGGCTGAGGC
>CAIOHW010000383.1 GCA_903858195.1 Oligoflexia bacterium
ACCGAAGCGCTCATCATTGCCTCGGGGTGGGCCACTTGTACTTTTTCTTGGGCCCTCATTCCGCGAAAGCTCGCCTTTTTTTATTACTACTATCCTGCCGTGCTTTGGCTGGGACTGGCCTGCGTCTACTTTGTCGAACACGCACCGCCCAAGCCCCATCGACGGATTGCGCAGTTTTCTCTCGTCGCGCTCTGCCTCATTTTTTTCATCCACTTTTTTCCGATCCTGGCCGCACTCCCGATCCCGCCCGATGGCTTCATGAAGTGGATGTGGTTCAAGGGCTGGATCTAGGGCGCCAGGTTCAAGGGCCCAGATCTCGAAGCAGCGGAGCATAGGCACGAAAGGCATAATCGGTCTTGAGGCCCAGCCGCTCCCGAATGACCGGGATTTCGACCCCGGACCTGGCCCAGGCGACCACCACTGAGTGGCGAATGACCCTTGGGGTCAGTTCGGGGGCCCCTAGCCTCGAAGCATGCGCCTTGACGAGCATTTCGACTCCGCGGGGAGTCACCGGGGTGGCAGCAAGCGGACCAAAACGATTGAAGCCCAGGAACAAGAAACGCCCCGGACCCGATTCCCGAAGCGATGCCACTTGAGCAAGAAGCTGCTGGCTGATGGGAATGCTTCGGGCCGCTTTTCCCTGCACTTCGAGCACACCGCGTTCAAAGTCAAACTGATCAAACTGAAGGCGCGCCACCTCACTGACCAGGCATCCGGTCTCAAGCAGCGTACAGAGCAGGACACGGTTGCGAAGCGCAAGCCTCCCCTCGCCCTCCAGTCCCCGAGCGATCTCTAGAAGTTTCGAAGCATCGACCACGCGCGGTACTCTTTCGATCTTGTGCGGCGCCGGAACACGGCTCCCCAGATCCACATCGAGCCTGCCTCGGCGGGTCAGGTACTCAAAAAATCGTTTAACGGTGAGCAGGCGCCGGCGACGAGTGTTGTCATGAAAACCCTCTGCCCGCAGGTATTCGGCGTAGGTGCGAAGGTCACGAAGCGTGAGCTGGTCCACCTTGACGGGCTTTCGCGCTACCCTTGAATGGATGAAGCGCTCAAAAAGCTGGAGGTCCTGGCGGTAGTTTGTGATGGTGTGCGCAGCCTTGCCCGTACCTTCGAGGTGCCCCACAAAGCTTCGAATCGCATAGCCAAAGGTGAGCTGCTTTTTCACAAACTGATTCTCTCCCTCACCCGAATTGAATTACCATGGGCCACGAGTGGAAACCATGACGCAACCGAAATTGCATGCTTCGCGAGCACGGATCCGCGCCACGAGCGTCTCGATCATCGCTGGCCTCATCATCCTCGCTCTGAAGATCATCGCCTTTCGACTGACCGGCTCCGCCGCCCTCAAGTCAGATGCCTATGAAGGCGTGGTGAACATCGTCGCCGCCGTGTTCGCCCTCGGTGCGATTATTTTTGCCAACGAGCCGGCCGACCGAAACCACCCCTACGGACACGGCAAGATCGAACACTTTTCGGCGGCTTTCGAGGGCGGGCTCATCTCGCTTGCCGCCCTGATCATCGTGTACGAAGGCGCACTTTCGTGGATTCGCTACGAGCCTCTCAAGAGCCTCGATTGGGGTATGGCCGTGAACTTAGCCTCGGGTCTGCTCAACGGTGCCCTAGGCCTGTACCTCGTTCGGAGCGGACGCCGCCTGCGCTCGGCTGCGATCGAAGCTGACGGCCACCATGTGCTTTCAGACTTCTTCACCACACTGGGGCTGCTTGCCGGACTGCTTCTGGTCTGGTTCACGGGCCTGCGCTGGCTCGATTCGCTGCTGGCGATCTTGATGGGGCTCTGGCTCATGCGCACAGGATTTGTACTGGTGCGCGGCGCCTCAAGCGCACTTCTCGATATCGAGGATCCCCGCACCCTCGAGGGCATCATCGGCGAGATCAATCGCTCGGCTCCGCCCGAGATCATCACGATCCACGGCCTTCGGACCCTCAGGTCCGGCAGGCACACGCATGTAGATGTCCACATGGTGATCCCCGAGTACCTGCCCATTCGTGATGCCCACCAACTGGTGGAGGGCTTTGGTGCATCGGTGCTCCATCAGCTCGGCATGGAAGGCGAGTTTCATTCGCACATGGATCCCTGCTCGCGGGCCTACTGCACACGTTGTGTGGTGCGCGACTGTCCAGTTCGGGCAGAGGCAAGCCAGGGACGAACCCCGATCACTCTCGAAGAAGCCTCCACCCCCGACGAAGAGGCCCCGCACCACCCTGCATGAGGCTCTGGGCGCTTGACGCCCCCGGCTCTCGTGAATACTGTCCGGGCACCATGAAACTTTTTATCGATTCAGCAGAAATCAAAGAAATCGAAGCCGCAGCCCGGACGGGCCTCATCGACGGCGTCACGACCAACCCCTCCCTCGTTGCCAAAGCCGGGGTTCCGTTTGAAACGTTGCTGCAGCGGATCTGCGAACTTATCGATGGCCCCATCAGCGCGGAAGTCACCGAGCTCCAGGCCGACGGCATGGTCACCCAGGGACGCAAACTGGCCAAGCTCAACAAGAACATCGTGATCAAGCTCCCGCTCACCTGGGATGGCCTCAAGGCCTGCCGCACCTTTACGGACGAAGGCATCAAGACCAACGTCACCCTTTGTTTCACCGCCGTACAGGCCATGATGGCTGCCAAGGCGGGTGCCACTTACATCTCGCCTTTTGTCGGACGTCTCGATGATATCGGTCAGGACGGGATGGGGCTCATTGGCGATATTCGCCAGTGCTATGACCAGTACGGCTACAAGACCCAGATCCTCGTCGCCTCCATCCGCCATGTCGACCACGTCCGTCAGAGCCTGGCTCTGGGTGGCGACGTCGGCACCCTTCCCTACAAGGTCTTTCAGCAGCTGCTCTCGCACCCGCTCACGGACTCAGGTCTGACCAAGTTCATGGAAGACTGGAAGACGGCCAAGCTCGGCTGAGCTCAAAAGTCCCAAGTTTTTGGTTGCGATTTAGACAACCTCTGGCTAATTCAGAGGTCCCTCCCAGATATCAGTCTTTCTCTGGATGCGGTCGTGGTGGAATTGGTAGACACGTACGTTTGAGGGGCGTATGCCGCAAGGTGTGCTGGTTCAAGTCCAGTCGACCGCACCATCTCAACTCCCTAGGTCACTTCTCAGGCGGCCTTTCCGCCCCTGTCCGACTCCTCACCCTGTCTCGACGCTTCTGAAAGTGCCGGCCTTCTGCGCCGCCGCCTGCGATCATAGGCGCTGACCGCCATCAGCACCACGATGGCTCCCACGGTGGCGCTCAGCAGGGTTCCAAACCCGGTTGGACTTCCCCAACCCATGATCCTCGAAAACCAGCCGCCCAAGAGCGCGCCAAAGATGCCCAGCACCGTCGTGCCCACAAACCCCATCGAATCGCGACCGGGCATGAGGGCGCGAGCGACCAGACCCACAACAAATCCAAACAATACCCAAGAGAGAATTTCCATGCGGAACCGGGGATGCAAACCCGGAACCACGCCCTGTTGCACAGTCTCAGGAGTCGCGCTCGGTGGCGTCGAGTCGAATACCCGCCTGCCCAGAGACGCCATCGCCGCCGCAGCGGCTCTCGATGAAGACCCTCACGCTTCGGCTCGGATCCCGATTGCCTGCCGAAGCGGGCTGCCGATCGGAGAACGAACGTAGGCGATTTCGAGAATTCTCGCAGGCAATCTCGGTCAGCTCTTCGTACTCACGAAGCAGCGCGTAGGGATAGGGTGACTGGCCGGTCGAAGAATAGAGCCTGGGAGCCTGCGCCGAGAGCATCGGAAAACGTCTCAGATGCGTTCCGAGCCTCTCTCGAAGTTTCGGATACCACTTTCCCACCTTGTAGAAATCAGCGCGAATCAGGTCGCGAATCACGTGCGGCGTTTCATCGCGCCTGAGAGTACCCCCAGTCGAGCCCCCAGTTGAACCAAAGTAGCGTTCACACCGGCTCAAGTCGAACTCGCCAAGCCCCTGAAGTTCGTACGACACCTGGCATTCGCGCGACACCGCCTCAATCTCGCCGCCCGGGCCCTCGATCGAGGTGTAGAGGTAGTCGGCTGCCGAAAGATCCGGATCATAGGGATCCCACACGGGCTTCGATACGGCGTGCGAAAGCTCATGAGCGAGGTCCATCACGGCTTCTTCGAGCTTCTGGTTTGCGCGCAAAAAGATCGTGACCCGGCGCTCGCGGTCTTCAAGTCCGGTCCGCGGGTCAAAGTGGCGGATCAGGACTGCATCTGTTCGGGAAGCTGCGTCCCATTTGAGGTATCGGGCGATATCAAGTGCGTCATCCAGGTTCCAGAAGACGCGCGCCTGCTCCAGAAGCTTTCTCCCGCTCACAGATTTGGAAAGGATCTGGATCAGGCCCTGAAGCCTCTCCTTGGAATGCTTGGGAAGAGTCTCGGCATTGGCCACGGGCTGGGTCATCAGGAGGACCAGACAGAGCACGCAGGCCAGGCCTGAAGTGAGGAATCCCTTCATGGAGATCGGATCGGCAGTTTCTGCCCCTGACCTGAGACGTAAAAACTACCTGCGGGTGTCCAAAGTTTAGGCAGCCACTGACTGAAGGGCAGTCAGCTTGGTTCTGTAAATGCCTGAAATGAATGCTGTTTTTTTTAGCCCCCCGGGTCACCCCTCGGCACAGGCGTTGCTCTATCGGGTTGCACGATGATGACCCTGTGGCAGCGGAAAAAGTGGATTCGGTTGGCAACCCTCAGCGTAAGCCTCGGTGCAGCGCTCAGTTCCATGGGCCTTTCGCCCCTGGAGTCGCTCATCTCGCGAACCACGGCAGCCCTCATCCCTCAGTCGCAGTCCTCGACCCTCTCGTCGTTTCAGACCCGCAACTGGGGTCTGTCCAACTCGCAGGCGATGAATGCGTGGAAGATTGAATCGGGATCGCGAATCGTCGTGGTCGCCGTCATCGATACGGGTGTCGACTTCACGCACGAGGCGCTCTCGCCCAACCAATGGCACGACCCTGAGTCCCAGGGACAGACCGTCTTTGGCTGGAACTTCGTCACCAACCGTCCCAACCCGATCGACGACCACGGCCATGGCACCCATGTGGCCGGGATCCTCGGTGCGATCACCCAGCCGAGCACCGGCGTGAGCGGTGTTGCACCCCGCGTGTCGATCATGGCCGTGAAATACTACTCCGAAAACAACTCAGGCGCGGTGAACCTCGCCAACACGGTCAAGGCCATCAACTACGCTGTTGATCATGGAGCGCGCATCATCAACTACAGCGGCGGCGGCCCTGAGTTCTCCGAAGAAGAATACCTCGCCATCAAGCGCGCAGAATCACGCGGAGTGCTCTTCGTCGCTGCAGCCGGCAATGAACGCCAGGACACTGACAAGGTCGAGAACTACTATTACCCCTCGGCATACCGCCTTTCGAACATCATCTCCGTGGCCGCAACCGACCAGGACAACCGCCTGCTTTCGTCTTCGAACTGGGGCAAGAAAAAGGTCGATGTCGCCGCTCCGGGCGAAGCCATCTACAGCACCCTTCCGGGCGGCCGCTACGGCACCATGACCGGCACCTCGCAAGCCACGGCCTTCGTGAGCGGACTTGCAGCCCTGCTGCTCTCGAAGAATCCGAAACTCACTCCCGAAGAACTCAAGGCCCTGATCATGGCGTCGGTGGACCGGATTCCGGCCCTCGAAAACCGCATCGCCACTGGAGGGCGCATCAACGCCTTCGCAGCCCTGCGCTCACTTGAGCAGGGAGCCATTGCCCGGAATCTCGAAGAGCGTGGAGTCCCCTCGTTTCTTTCCGGCCCGCTCTCACGAAGCCCCGTATCGCTCATTCCGAGCTCAAACTGAGGCTGCAAACCCAACGAAACTGGTTTAGCTTCAGGGCACGATGCCCTTGCTTGCCTTCGCCCCGGCGCTCGCCTCAGCCGTTCTCTACGTTCTTGCCTTTCCTCCCTATGGCTTTGGCGGATTGGCCTTTGTGGCGCTCGTTCCGTGGCTGGTGAGCCTCCTGCGCAGCAGCCCCCCAAAACCCCGTGTAAACCCCATTCTAGCCTCTTGGGTGGGCTGCATGGCCGTAAGCCTTCTGGGCTTCCACTGGGTGGCCTACGTCCTCAAGCAGTTTGCGGGGCTCCCCTGGCCGGTGGCAGGCCTTGGGCTTCTGGGTTTTTCTACCTTCGGGCAGCTCCAGTGGGTGGGATTCGCATGGCTCGCCCCCAGGCTTCGCCAGAGGCTCGGCGGTACTGCACTGACCTCAGTGGCATGGCTAGCGGCCGGAGCCCTCGCCTACACGGCCATCGACTACCTGCTTCCCAAGCTCTTCAGGGACACGCTTGGCCACAGTTGGGCCTCCCTCCCTACGCTTCGCATGAACGCGCGCTGGGCGGGAGCCTACGGCCTGACCTTTGTCACGGCCTTCTGCAACCTGTCGCTCGCCTGGCTCGGAGCCTTGTGGCTCGATCGCGATGAACCCAGCACCTGGCCCGCCCTCAGGCGTGCCCTTCCGGGCGTGCTGGCCTCCCTGGCCCTGCTTGCCGCCTGCTGGGTCACGGGCTCCACCCTGCAGCAGCAGGTGCGTGCCCAGCTCGCAACAGCCGGGACGTCTGTGCCCCTGGCAGTGATTCAGGCCAATATCGGGGACATCGAAAAGATCTCGGCCGAAACCGGTGTTCGCGAGGCGCGCAGGCGCGTGATGCAGACTTTCTTTACGCTCTCGGACCAGGCGCTCGCGCAGGCCCCCCGCACGCAGGCCGTGATCTGGCCTGAGACGGCCTATCCGTCCACGTTTCGCACACCCGACATCACCGAAGATCTGGAGCTCGACCAGCAGGTTGAGAGCTATGCCCGCACGCGCCGGGTGGGAGTCTTTTTTGGAGGGTACGACCAGGACCGCACCCTGCGCCGAGACTACAATGCCCTGTTCTTCCTGCCCTCGGACGGCCAGGGCCTCCAGACTTACCGCAAAAATCGCCTGCTCCTGTTTGGCGAGGAGATGCCCTTTTCGGATGCCTTCCCGCAGCTTCGCCGCTGGTTTCCGCAGGTCGGAAATTTCGGACGCGGCGCGGGTCCTGAAGCCCTGGAGGTACCCACCCAGCCTCCAACCCGGGCGGCGCCGGCCATCTGCTACGAGGTGCTCTTCTCGGAGTACATGATCCGCGCCAAACGCAAGGGCGCGCAGTGGATCATCAATGTCACCAACGACTCGTGGTTTGGTCCGAATGCGGAGCCGGAACTCCATCTTGCGCTTTCGAGCTTTCGCTCAATCGAGCTCGGAATTCCCATGATCCGTTCCACAAATACGGGAATCACGGCCTGGGTCGACCCCACGGGAGAGATTCACGGAGCAACTCCGACCTTCGAGCCCGCCGTCCTGCCCGTGGAACTTCCGATCGCCCCCTTGCCGCCCTCGCCCGTTGAGCGCTTCATGGATCCGTTTGGAAAACTAGCCGTACTCGCTTCGATGGCCATCTGGATCGGCCCCTGGGTTCGAAGGCGCTTCCAAAAGACACCTGTCTAAAAGTTCGACACAAAATTGCCCTCATCCTCGAGTTTGACCGGGGTTTTCAGGCACTTGGGCGTGGCACGCAGGTTGCCTCTAGTCAGGGAAGAGAGAAATCGAGGGACCCCCATGGCTACGCCCAAACTGACCCAAAAGACCCGCCGGACTTTGAAGACCCTGGGCCTGCTCCTGATGCTCGCAGGCACCAGCGCCTGTGGCAGCTCGGCAGGCAACCCCAACCTCTTTGTCGCTCCCGAGAGCTCAAGCTCCGGGCTCTACTCGCCCGAAGGCGGAGACTCATCCCCCTGCCGCTCTTCGCCCAATGTGATGCCCCGGCATGATCTCACTCTCGATGGCAGGGACCGCTATGTGGCCTGCGGAGACGCTGAGAGGAGTGATCGCTTCAAGCTCTGGGGAGAGAGTTCCTCGGGCTCGGTTGAACTCTGCGTCTTTGCCGCGCTCCGCAATTCAGGAGGCCAGATCAACATCCTTCGTGAGACCGACGGAGACCTCAAGATGATCTGCGGCGATGTCGATCCCGAGCGTGGCGCGAACTTCACTTTCACCGACACGACCTACAATGCGGTGTTCGTGGTGCCTTCGAGCGCTCGCGCAAAGATGTCCACCTGCCTGTCGGCCAACAATCCGCTCGGCTGCCCCAATTATTCGTTCGGCCAGTTTCGCTAAAACAGGGCCCGCACCCTCAGTGCAGGACGCGCGTGGACACGGGAGGCTCCGAGGGTCCGCCTTCGAGCTCCTGCCTGCCCTGCCGGAATCGGCCCACCAGGTCCGAATCACGGGTAGGAAAAGCATCCAGAACTTCCAGGTGGTCTTCTTCGGTCTCGCTACCGGTCACCTCTCGCGCCACGATCACGTACCAGAAGCCCTGTCCCTCGGACTCGGGGTACTGTCGGATGAAGTGGTAGAGGCGAACCTCTTCGTCATCACTGATTGCCTCAAGCGCCCAAAGTTCCGAGGGATCTTGCAGGGTCTCTTCCAGGCAACCCTGATACACTCCAAACTCCGATGGCGGAATGTCGTCGTCCCGACGCTCTCCTCCCACGGCCGCACGAAGCGATTCTTCGGTGCTCCAACCATCCAGCGCAAGTCCGTCGGCCGGGGCAGTGGTGAAGCCCGCCGACTCCATGAGATCGGCGTCGATGCCGGGAATTACAGTTCCGTCCAGAGCCTGCTGCTCGAGGCTGAACTCGGGATTTTGGGCCGAACTGCGTTCTTTTGAATCGCGCTTCACCCAGCTGATGCGTTCGCCCCTGCGGTAATGTTCGACAAGCGCCTGATTGCGCGTCACCACGTTCAAAAACAAAAAGCTCGGCTCGCCCTTCAAAAACAGCGAAAGGCAAACACACCAGACCTCGTCCTCGAAACCGGCGATGAGCGTGTAGCGATAGTCTCCGGAGAGGGTTTTTTCGCGCCACACTTCGTCAGGATCCTGAAGCGTGGACCAGCGCAGGTGGGCCAGCTCCTCGCGACCCTCGGACGTGATGTCGCCCTCCACCCACCTCTTCTGATATTCGGATTCGAGACGCTCGGCTTCGGGGGCAAAGTACTGGCTGATGCAGTCCTCAGAGCAGAAGCTCCTGCCCACCTCCTCCTCGACAAAGAGGGCGCGCTCGCCCGGAGCCAGCGCTTTGACGCAATGGGCGCAGCATTCCTGAGAGGCTGGGTCTTGCGAGGCCTGAGACGGCTGGGACGTGGCCGCAGCGGCGCCAGAAGCCCCTCGGGGCTTGCGCGGTGTGCGACGGCGCTCGGTCGATGTCCTGCGGGACGGTGCCTTTTTCATGCCCTATCCCCCCTCTGTCTCAAGTGTAACGACCGTGTTTGCCCGAGGTCAAACACGGATTGCGTCTGTTTTGACACATCCCCATGGGCCCGATACCCTTGGAGATGATGGAAGTGAATTCAAAACACGGTCCTACCCAAGCCGCCCTTGCAGCCCAGGCGCGGGCACGGACCGATGCAGAGAATCGCACGAGGCAGGTGGAGCGCGACTCGCGCGCCCGGATGGAAAACGCCGAGAAGCAGGCGGAGTCCGTCGAGCAGGAGATGGCCGCACGCATCGAGGAAGCCCGAAAAAAAGCCGACTCGGCTGTCGAAATCGAAGAATCCAAGCGCGACAAGCTGCTGGGTAGGATCAAGAACGAAACTTACAAGGATGTAGCCGACATCAAGAGAAAAACTGCGGCCGAACTCGCAAGGGTCCGCTCCGAGTCGGAACGTGACCTGACTTCAACAAAAGAGACCTACGAAGACCAGATCGAGCTTGCCGATCATGAAGGACAAAAGGAACTTCGCGATCACCTGAAGCGCAACGCCACGATGCAGGCCTACCAGGAACGGGCGGCTGAAAACGAGCGGCAGTTGCTCAACAAATCGCACTCCGAAGAACTCGCCCACCTCGAACAAAGCCAGTCCGAAAGGCGCGAGCAACTCCAGCATGAGGCCGAGCTGGAGATCAGCCAGCTTCGCGGTCGGACCGATGCGGGCCGGCTGGGAGCCGAAAAGCACTTCGAATCAGCCTATTCGAGCACGCTCAAGGCAAACGCCGAAGCGCTCGCGCGCGCCTCGACCGAGGGCAAGCGGCAGCTCGACGGGCTGCGCGCGGACCACGCGCAGAAGCTTGCGCGCTACGAAGAGCGCCTCGAAGACCCATTTTACCGAATGGTCGATCTCGAACTGAATCTGAGTGATCGGGGCGAGCACTATACGCTCGAGGCGCGCATTCCGGAGCATGAGCGGGAGCACGTGAAGGTCACTCTTCGCGGAAACTCGATCGTGGTCTCGGGAGCCCGTCGAAACGAAGAAAAGCTCGAGCTCGGGGACGGAAAGTCCCGTAAGGTGGCTTCCTATCAGACGTATCATGAGAGCCTGCCGCTCGAGTGGCCGGTCGAGCCCAAGGGCATCGTCCAGGAATTCGAGGGTGACAGGCTCGTGGTGACGCTCCCCAAGAAGGGCGCCTACACCGACCCTGTGTCCAACGAGAAGCGCCCGCTCGAAAAGGCCCCCTATGTCGCCGCGCGCGCCCCACGTCCGGACTTCCCGACGGACATCCCGGGAGCTGCCCCCCGGAGATCCGACAAGCCCCTCAGCGGCAGCTGACAGGTGTAAAAACCTTGTACAGCCTCGACTTGAAGCATTAATCTCAAGTGATTGATTTTATTGTATTTTTTTAGATCATCTCATCTCCGCGCTCTGGCATCTCGATTGCTCTAGTTCAATGCAACAGCAGCAGCAGAAAGTGAGCAGATGAGATGAGCGCCACCCGTGACCCTTCAGAAAAGATCACCTTCCTCTTCAGCCCGATGGCAGGCCTCGTTCGCAAGATCAAGGAAACGCCTGTCATTCCATCCCAGTCACGGCCCCAGTCGCGCATCATCGCGCGCCCCGCCATGGCCGTTCGCGAGCATCGCGCCCGCGACCTCACCCCCGCCATTCCGAAGGCTGCAGCCAACCTTTTTCAGCCGGCTCATCTCGATACGGCCGCATCCGAACAGCGTGCCGGACTTGCCGGCCTGCAAAAGAGCCTCGGTGAACTGGACCAGCTGCAAAAGCGGTTTCGGTTTTTGATTCAAGAGCTTGAGGATCTGATCCAAGACTGAGATCGTCACAGGGATGAAGATCCAGGTCTACGACCGGCGCACCCACGCCCTCTTTGACGAGCAGGTTTACGGAGAAAAGGCCCTTCGCTGGGTGTACGGCACCCTTCCCGGCAGGCTTGTTGAAAGCGCCCTGCTCTCGCGCCACTGGGTGAGCCGGCTCATGGGTGCGTACTATTCTTCAGATCTGAGCGCATCGCAGATCCCCAAGTTCATCGAGCAGTACAAGATCGACACGAGTGAGTTCGAGCCCGGGCCGTTTGACGACTTTAACTCCTTCTTTATCCGCCGCTTTGCGCCCGGCAAGCGAAGCTTCGTCCCGGACGACGACATGGCAGCGCCTGCCGAGGCTCGCTACTTTGCGTGGTCGGAGTCCAGCAACGAGCTCAGGCTTCCGGTCAAGGGCGCATGGCTCAGTCCCTCGGAGCTCCTGGCTGACTGCCATGAGGCGGGCTATCGTCAGCGCATTCAAGGGGGCCCGGTGCTGCTCGCACGCCTCTGTCCGGTGGATTACCACCGCTTCCACTTCCCGGACCGCGGTGAGTGGCTGTCGCTCCACCGCATCCACGGGCGTCTGCGTTCGGTGAACCCGGTGGCGCTTGGCGCCTTTCCCCGCACCTTTCTCGAAAACGAAAGACAAGTGAGCTGGCTCAAGACCGAGCGCTTTGGACTTTTGGCCTACATCGAAGTGGGGGCGCTGGGTGTCGGACGCATCCGCCAGACCCACGCTCCGGGTTCGCCTTTCGAACGCGGTGATGAAAAGGGCTACTTCCTGTTTGGCGGCTCAACCGTGATCGTGCTCGGTGAACCCGGAAAATGGAAACCCTCCTCCGACCTGCTCAAGCAGACCGAAGGAGGGCATGAAACACTGGTCAGGCTCGGAGAGCCGGTGGCTTCCCGAACGCTTACTTAAAGGCGTAACCCAGACCAAAGTTGAACTGCTGGCGGTTGGCCCCTTCGTCCTGCTCCACGAAGCCCAGGTGCATCTGGAAGTTCCAGTAGAGCTTGCCGGCAAAAGGCTTTTTCAGGGCAACCGTCGCACCCCAATCCGGGTCGGACTGATCACCGAGCGTCACCTTGTAGAAGGGCCCGATGCCAAACGAGAGATTGCTTCGCATGATCCGGAGCATGAGCGGGATGACCACGCTCGGGTTGTCGTAGCGGTACTCGGCGTAGACGGGGGCACCGTAGTCCCCGACCCAGACATAGTCCATGTCGAACTGGGGCTGAAGCCAGAGCTTGCCCCACTCCAGATCCGCGCCGGCCTGATAGCCGTACGATACGCCGATCAGGCCACCCTTGATGGGATCAGTGGCTCCGTCAATCGTATAATGCGAGAGCCCTGAACCGTGCATGCCTCCAAAAAGTCCGATGCCTGCACGTGCGCTCGGCGCAGACGCCAGACCCAACAAAACTGCGCCCACTGCCACTACCCATTTTCTTTTCATCATCGAGTGTCCCTTTCCCCGTCCTTGGGTTTGATCGAAATTCTCACTTCTACTTCATTGCGACTCAAGATCTCCTCGATCAGTGCCCGAGGGTCCATCTTGTCCGAGAGCTTGGCGATGAGTTCGCTTGAGAGGTTCTGTAAAAACTCTTTTCGGGTGCGGTTGGCACTTTCGAGGATCCCGCTGATCAGCTCCTTGGGAAGCTTGAACTCACTGATCATCCCCTTGAGACTCTCTTCGGTGAGAAAAAGCGTGCCCACACCCACCGACAGGATGCGTTTGACGAAATCCGAGGCCTTGCCCTGATTGTCATCCCCACTCATAGAGCTTTTGCCTGCTTTTCAAATCCGCGGATCATCGAAGGGATGCTGCTCTTGACGAGCGAGCTCAGCACAAAGCCCGGCACCGGGATATTGAACTCAATTTCAATCTCGTACCTCACCTCGGTCTTGCCCGGGCCGGCATCCTTGAGCGTCCAGCGCCCGATGTTCTTCTTGAGCAGATCGCTTGAAACCAAACGCCACTCGAGGCCCGACTGGTCGGGGTTTTCGCGGTGATCGAGCGTGTACTGGATGTCACGAATGATGTTCATCTTGTAGGTCGCGCGCGCCTCGCCCGAGGCCTTTCGCTCCACCTTCACATCGCGGCATCCATCCACAAATTTGGGATAGTCTTCGTAGCGCACGAGCGCCTGAAAGAACTTGTCTCGCGGAACGGAAACGACTGCCTTGTACTCGGTCTGTGCCATTGGGTTTGCCTCCTCCGGGTCATCAATCCCTGAACTGCGGTTTGCTCTCAAAATAGTGTTCGGCCTCGATCCAGCGTACGGTGCGGGTCTCCGAGCGCATCACCACCGAATGGGTGCGCGCGCCCCCCCTGAAATACCTCACGCCATTGAGCAGTGCCCCTTGGGTCACACCGGTAGCGCAAAACATGACCTTGCCACGAGCGAGCTCGTCAATGCGGTAGGTTCGATCGAGGTCAGAAACCCCCATGCGGCGCGCGCGAGTCCGCTCGTCATCGTTGCGAAAAATCAGCCTACCCGCGAAATCTCCGCCCATGCATCGAAGCGCAGCTGCCGCGATCACGCCCTCGGGCGCTCCGCCCGAGCCCATGAGCACATCGACTCCGCTTCCTTCCTTGCAGGTCGCAATCGCAGCCGACACATCCCCGTCACCCATCAGCCAGATGCGCGCTCCGGTCGCACGAACCTCACGAATGAGCGCTTCATGCCTCGGGCGATCCAGGATCGTGACCGTGAGATCTTCAATCCTGCAGCCCTTGGCTTCGGCAACCCGCTTGAGATTTTCGGAGGCCGAGAGTGAAAGGTCGATCGCCCCGCGAGCACCGGGCCCGACTGCGATCTTTTCCATGTACACATCCGGGGCGTGCAGGAATCCGCCTTCTTCGGCGATCGCGATCACCGAGAGGCTGTTGTTTCCGCCGCGCGCGCAGATGGTCGTTCCTTCGAGCGGATCGAGCGCAAGATCGAGCTTCGGGCCGCCACCGCCCCCCACCCGCTCGCCGATATAGAGCATGGGGGCCTCATCTCGCTCGCCTTCGCCGATCACCACAGTGCCTTCAAATGAGACCGAAGCGAGCATCTTTCGCATCGCCTCGACGGCCGCATGATCGGCTGCCCTCTCATCGCCGCGACCCATGAGCCGGGCGCTGGCAAGCGCCGCCATCTCGGTCACCCTGACAAACTCCATGGCAAAGTTGCGATCCATGCGTCCTCTCCCGAAACCAGCTCTCAGACCGGTGGCACCAGGCCCGACTGAACCTCATGCTTCCAGTGCTCCGGAAGCTTAGAGCTAAGCAGGATGGTCTTGGCAAGGTTCAACTTGGCGAGATCGGGTGCGGCATCCGGCACGAGCCACTCCGGCGCCCAGCGCAGCACTCCCTGCACCGAGTCACGCTCAGGGCCGAGCTTCAGCTCACCCGTTCGCACTCCGGTTGCGTGGTCCCACTCCACGAACTCCTGTCCCCAGAGCACGATCCAGATGCGCGCGAGCGCGTTCTCGCGCGGCCAAACGATCATTTCCGTGCCCGATCGACCGTTGTACCAGATCGACTCGGACGAGGCCCCCTGCGGCATGAGCCGGAGTGAGTTTCCGAGCTGCACGGGGTCAAGCCACTGCCTGAGTTCGGTGTGGAGTTCGCTTCCGACATTCACAAACTGGCAACCCACGTGATCCCCACGCAGGTTCTTCACCACCGCGGCAACCGAATGCTTGGTGCGGTTGACATTGAGCATCCCAGAAAAGTGGGTTCCCACCGGAAAAAGCAGACGGTCATTCAGCTCCAGAAGCCGTAGCGCCATCCCCGTCACCGAGAGGTCGGCGACGCCAAAGATCTTGCCATTGGACGTCAGCCGAAACTGCTCTCCCGAGAGTGCAAGGCGCGGAAGCAGCCTGCGCTCGGGAAGCGGCTCTGCATGTTGGCTCGCGCTAGATGCGCTAGAGCCTTCTTCTGGGCTGAGGGATCTCAGCTTGGGGGGCTTTTGACCTTCCATAGTCAGTGACCTCGGTTTGGGCTTCTACCAAGGATCGCACGCGACGCCCCGTCACTGCAAAAACGATTTCAGCCCCCCGTTCGATCACAAATCGGGGCGGAAACTGCCTACCCTCGATCCGCCCCGCAAACACGACGAGCGTCCGGGCCGGCCCGGCGGCTTCAAACTGCATGAACCCCTTCATGCCAAGAAAATGACCCTCAATGATCTCAAACTCCCAGCGATCCGCCGTGGTTGGCCGAAACTGCAGCAGGGCCTGAAGCCGGTACTTCCAGATCGCCCCGGAGATGAGCAGGCGCCGAGTCTTCGGATCCCAGTCCGATCGATCGATGTAGGGAACCATCCCCGCAAACCGATCAAAGTGCGTGAGCTCGTCGCGGGTGCGCGCCACCCCGGCATTCACCAGCATGGCGTTCGAGAGCGTGTAGGCCTGAACTCCCGCTCGGGCCCCTTTTGCGGCGGACTCCACCGGACCAAGCCTCGCGCGCGAGAGCACTTCGCGCCCTTCGAGCAAGGCCACGCGCTGGGATGGGGCAAACCCCTGCGAGCGAAAGAGCTCTTCGGCGGCAGGCGGGAGCTCCGGCCCCGCCATCGCGGGCACGGCAAACCAGAGGGAACCGATGCAGGCCAGACTCAGGGGTTTCACCCTTCCAGTGTAACGCCTCCTCGGATGTGGACAACCGGGAACGCGCCGCAGTACAGTCGGCCATATAGGGGATTTTCGTATGACCGCAGAAGCCGATCGCGAGCTCGAATTTGCCACGACCCCGAACTTCCTGACGCTTGCGCGCATGTTCTGCGTGCCCATTGTTGTCGGACTCTTGTTTTTTAAAACCCCGGGCTATGACCTGGCTGCGGCACTGGTCTTCGGGGTAGCGAGCTTTACAGATTACCTGGACGGCTACATCGCCCGCAAACAACAGTCGGTGAGCGTCTACGGCAAGCTCATGGATCCGCTTGCCGACAAGTTCCTGGTCGTGAGCTCGCTCATCATGCTTCAGGAGCTCGACCGCCTCGATGCGGTCTGGGTGATCGTGCTGATCTGCCGAGAGCTTGCCATCACGGGGCTTCGGGCGCTTGCGAGCGCCGAGGGTGTGATCATGTCGGCCTCAACCTCCGCCAAATGGAAGACGGCCACCCAGATGGTGGCCATCCCCCTCATGATGGCAAAAGAGCCGCTGTACGGAATTCCGATCTACCCGATCGGGCAGGCTTTGCTTGCCATCAGTATTGCCATCAGCGTGTGGTCGGCGGTGGACTACGTGGTGGAGTTTTTTCGAAAGCTGCCGGAGCGGCGGCGGGCGCGCAAGGCGGCCAGGCTCGCTCAATAGCCCCGTGGGGGGACATGCACACCCTAGGGAGCCAGTTTCGGGAGAATCAAGCCAGTCTAAGGAGGATCTTCACGCAGGCCCCGGCCTCGACGCCTAGATTTGGCCGATTTCCTATCAGGAGCCTTCCCCCTGCAACCCTGATCAGTTCACGCGCATGTTTAAGGCCAAGCCCAAGGCCGCTGGCCTTCGACGATTCCGGAAGTCTGCCCTCAGGCGTCCCGGTCAGCTCGAATTCACCGCAGCTGAAGCCTTTTCCCGTATCTAGAATGCTAATTGAAAGCATTCCTGCATCGACCAACTCGACTTTGCAGCGAACCTCGCCCGTCGCCCTGCACTCACCCCGGATGGTCTCGTGGTTGACTGCCTCAATGGACTCGACCGAATTATTGATGAGATTGGAAATCACCCGAGTCATCTGTCCCGGATCAATCGCAACCTTGGCCAGACGCACCGCCTCAGGCAACTCAAGTGAAAAAGAAAGCCCTGGCATCGAGCCATACTCGGCTCGCTTTTCTGAAATAATCTGTTCGAGACGAGCTTGAACAGGCCACTCCCTCGCCTCAGGTCTGCCTTCACGGCGAGCAGTCAGCAAATCACTGGCCACTTCCTCGATGCGGGACGATGCCATTCGAATCAGCTCAACTTCAGGCTGAGCCCCCTCGCCCAACGAGTAGGCTGCCGCCTTGAGCGCAGCCAAGGGCGATCGGATGTCGTGAGCAAGCTGGGTGACAAGCTCGGTCAGAGCTCGATTCCGCTCCGCCTCACTGACCCTCTCGTGATGTCCAAGCAAGGTCTCCGCAAGCTCCAGGACAAGTTTGATGTCGGGACGGGAATCATGAAGATCGACATCGACTCCAATCCTTGCTTCGACTTTTCCTACATCCGCTCTCCGCGAGCGCTCAATCCTGACAGGGACACCAAGGGTAGCTTTTAGTGCTGTGGAGATCCCCTCCCCATCGCCGGAGCTTCGCCTGAGTTGGCGAACGAACCGCGGAAGTAGACGAAAGTCGGAAAGCGAGCGGGTCATGGCCTCTGTCTTTCCGAGACGGGTCATGAGCGAAACCACCAGAGATGGCCCCTCGGGAGGGTTGGCAGGCTCCGCACTCATCAGGTGCCCCAATGCCATCTCTGCATGTGCATAGTGCTCACGAAGTCCTGCCGGGGCTTGAGCTGCGCGCTCGCGGAGCCAATTCCGTCCCTGTTCGAGCTGCTCGAGCAGGCCCCTGAGACCTCGTCCACCGCTTTGGCCGATCCACTCTGCCCATTCGGCAAACACTCGTGCACAATCGAGCTCGGCCTGATAGGGCCCAGGACTCCCAGCCAGCGCGAGATCCTTCTCAGCGCGCGAAAAATAGGGTGATGCCGAGGCAGCTCCGTCAAAGAGCGCAGCGGCCAGTCCGCGAAGTACCCCATATTGGCCGCGCTCCCAGGCAAGCGTGGTCTCCTCGGCCACCGCGTCGGCACGTGACCAGAGTCGCCGCGCCTCTTCACGATCGCCAAGCACCGTCATCAGCATCGCTCGATAACCCGTCTGCCGCAGCAGATAGCGACGATCCTGCTTGCGCCCAAGCGCACGGTCCAACTCAGAGCTGAAGACCTCGAAGCCCACGGGGTCCGCTTTCTTGAGGAATACCCGAAGCGCCATCGAGGCATTGAATACCGGCAGCAATCCATCCGAAAGCTTTGCCGTAACGGTCACAACGGCTACTAGTGATACTGCAACTGCCAATCTGGTGGTAAATCTAACAGGGGCTAACGACTCCTTGGC
>CAIOHW010000384.1 GCA_903858195.1 Oligoflexia bacterium
AGAGATCTTCCCGGAACGTACCGAGCTCGATCATCTCCTTGAGGTCCTTGTTGGTGGCTGCCACCACCCTGACATCCACCTTGCGCTGCTCCGTGCCGCCCACCGGGGTGAGCGTACCCTCCTGAAGCACGCGCAGGAGCTTCACCTGCATGGTCGGCGACATATCGCCGATTTCGTCCAAAAAGAGCGTCCCCTTGTCGGCGGCTTCAAACAGCCCCTTCTTGTCCTTGATCGCCCCAGTGAACGAGCCCTTCACATGTCCAAAGAGCTCGCTATCGAGCAGGTTTTCATTGAAGGCCGAACAGTTCACGGTGACGAACTGAGCGTCTTTCCTCGGCGAGTTGAAGTGAATCGCACGGGCAATCAGCTCCTTACCGGTACCGTTCTCGCCATTGACGAGCACGGTCGATTCGGATGCCTTGATCTTGTCCAGAAGCCCATAGAGCTCCTGCATGGGCTTGGCCTTGCCGATCATCGAATCGTAACTGTAACGAGTTCCGAGCTGGTTATTCAGCGCATGGATCCGCTCCTCGCGCTTGGAGATCTCCGTGTGGAAGGTCACGATTTCCTGGGCCACGAGGTCCACGAGTTCGTGGAAGTATTTTCTCTCGCCTTCCGAGAGCACCTTGAGTCCGGAGATGGCCTTCTCGAAAACCGTCTCGTCCAGTCCGAGCTGTTTTGCCGTCGACAGGGCCTGCTGGCGGGCGCCTTCGCTCACAGGGCGGTCGACATAACAGAACGCATAGACCGTTCCCAAAAACTCCTGATCCACCGAGATGCGCGAGACGACCACCTGCTCGCAACCGATCGGGCCCCCCGATACGAAAGAGGCCTTGTCGGACTTAAAGGCCCTCTCGTTCATCTCCTTGACGTGTTGAAAGACGAGCTCGCGGCCCTTCTCACGAGGAAGCAAAGCCATGCTGAGGGGATTCTTGAAATCCTTGCTGCGCTCCAGGAAGTCGAAGTTCCTCACCTCACCCCGCTCATCCACAAAAAGGATCTCGGTCTGGAACCACTGAGCCATCATCCCTTGCAGCTTGCGGATGACATGAATGTGCTTGAGCTCTTCCCAGTTGATCATGGTGGTGGATACTCCCAAGACCAGTATCGGACTAATTCGCTCAATTTTTGAGTAAAAAGATCAACTTTTTGACAGCCCTGTCTAATCTCCAGTCGGTACAGGCACTTACCCGAAAGCCGTGAAACTACGGCTCATTCAGCCCCGAGTGGCCTACTTTTGGCCAGCGGGGCCGCCGCTCGCTGTTCTCAGGAAGCCGGATTCAGCAATCCTGGCCCAGTCCTGCGGCCCAACCCATTTATGGCGAATCGCCCCCTGCTCGTCGATCCAGTAGGTCTCGGGGAAGACAAAGCTCCCGAAAGCTTCGGCGGCCTTCGACTGAGGGTCAAAGACCACTTTGAAGTTGTCCGGCAGCTTCTGACCCTGCGGAAGAGCCGCCCGAGCCGCCTCGGGCTTGGCATCAGTGGCCACCGCCAGCACCGTCCAACCCGCCCCCTGAACTCGCGAGGCAAATTCGATCATCTGCGGCAGCTC
>CAIOHW010000385.1 GCA_903858195.1 Oligoflexia bacterium
ATCTGGTCGAGAGCACTCGCTCCCTGCTGGTTCAGTTAGCTTAGAAGTTGGTCGAGCATATTGGGTCCCCGAAAATGCAAAAACGCTTGGCTTTACGGGTACTTTGTACCCTCAGCCAAGCGTTTTTAAAACCGGAACCGAATGGCCACATCCAAATGGATGGGCTCGCGGTCGCTCAGTTCGTCGGAGCGAGTCCGCGAACCTGCTCGACAATCGCGCCGAATCCCTTGGGGTCGGCAATCGCGATGTCGGAGAGGACCTTGCGATCGAGCTTCACCTCAGCCTTCTTCAGGGCTGCGATGAGGCGGCTATAGCTGATGTTGCAATCAGCTGCGGCAGCCGAAAGACGCGCGATCCACAGGGTGCGGAAATCACGCTTCTTGTTGCGGCGGTCGCGATAGGCATAGATGAACGCACGATCGACCAACTCGGCCGTACGGCGGAATTTGTTCTTCGCACCCAGGACAAAGCCAGAGGCGCGCTCCAGAACCTTCTTATGACGACGACGCTTTTTAAAACCACGTTTTGCGCGAGGCATGGGTACTCCTTAACGAAAAATACAGTCGATGAATCGGATCAGTTGGAACCGTAGGGCATGCACTTCTCGACATGGCGAACATCGCCCTCGAAGATGTAGCCTGCCGAACGCAGCTTGAGCTTGCGCGCTGCCGTCTTGTTACCGAGACAGTGACGCTTGTTCGCGCGCTTGAACTTCACCTTGCCGGTTGCAGTGAACGAGAAACGCTTTGCAGCGGCCTTCTTGGTCTTGAGCTTCATGATGGCAATCCTATGTTACAGTCCAAAAAACCTTTATAAACAACAACATAACCACTTACGAGAACCGCTTCAGGAACTCGGCGTGCGTTGCGGAGTGTCGCAAGCTAGTCCAGTGACCCGCCGGGCGTCAACCGTTTTCTGAGCCAGATCCGTCACTTCCGTTGCCAGAGGTGGGCTTCTGGGGTGCCGCTGGGGCCGGAGCAGAAGCCTGGGCCTGAGGCTTGGGTTTGGAGGCCTTCTTGGCGGCAGGATTGGGAGCCAGCACCATAATGAGCTTCTTGCCCTCAAGCTTGGCCGGAGCCTCGATTATGGCGATATCCTCGACCTGCTTGGCGAGTTCTCGCATCATCTTGTGGCCCTGCTCAACGTAGGTGACCTCACGGCCACGGAACATCATGGTGATCTTGGCCTTGTCACCCTCCTCAAGGAAGGTCCGGATATTCTTAAACTTGTAGTCGAGGTCGTGCTGGTCGGTACGGGGACGCAGCTGCACTTCCTTAACCTTGATCACGGTCTGCTTTTTCCGAGCCTCGTGATCCTTCTTTTTCTTCTCGTATTTGAACTTGCCGTAATCGCAGATCTTGCAGACCGGAGGCTGCGCATTCGGCGAGATCTCCATGAGATCCAGACCGCGCTCGCGGGCCATCCGAAGGGCGTCGAACGTCGGCACGATGCCGAGCTGTTCGCCATTTTCGTCGATCAGGCGCACCTGCGGAACGCGAATGCGCTCATTGATGCGATGCTCGTCTTTGCTGGGAGGAGGAAAGGCGCCACGGGCAGGGCGAGGACGCGGGAACGGAGGACCTGAGGGACCTGAAGGACCGGAACCTGAACTCGGGGGAATAAATGCCATGCTGGTTGAGTTTCTACCTTTCTCTTCCTGTTAAAATTGTCTCGGGGTTACCGGAACTTCCGGCAGCCTGTCAATCAAACTGAACTGCCGGAATCGGATTTTGCGGTCTTTTTGCGGCGCTTGACGGGACCCGTCTTGGCCATTCCGGCGCGGGCAGTAGTCTTCTTGCCCGTGGACTTGGCCTTGGCGGCTCCCCGTGAGCCGGTCTTGCCCAACAACTGGCTGAGCTCTTTTTTCTGGCTCTCGAGCACCTTTTTCCAGCGATTGAGCTCACCGGGAATCTGCTTCTGCAGCTTTTCGAGATCGCGCTTCTCGCGCTCTACGAAGCTCCGCACACGGTGAAGGTCGGACTGAATCAGCTTGCGAACCTCCTTGCCCTGGCGCTCCGCGAACTTTCGGGCCTCGTCCATCCAGTTGTCCTTGATGAGCGAGTTGAGCTGCTGCTGGGCCGACTTCACCTTCTCGAGCCAACGCTTCATGTCCTTGGTATCCTGCTGGTCTGCCATTCTACGCTCCCGGGCCATGGCCCTATCCGAATTCTCACTTGAGACCCCAGCGCTTTGCAACGGGCATGCGCCTGCCCACGCCAAAGGCCTTGGGACTGGTCTTGATGACCGGGGCCCCCTGGCGCCGCTTGAACTCCTGACGCTCCAGCGTCGCGAGGGTCTGCCTCACCCACCCCGCATGGTACCGCGCACCCAGGCGCTCATCGAGCTCCGACACCGCAACGCCCTGCTCCAGATACAGCTCCAAAAGCTCATCCAGCAACTCATAGGGCGGAAGCGTGTCCTGATCGGTCTGGTTGGGCCTCAGCTCGGCCGAAGGGGCCTTGGTGATGCTGGCTTCGGGAATCACAGGAGACCCGGAAAGGCTCGTTTGGGAGCCGTTGATATGACGCGCAAGCTCATAGACCCGCGTCTTAAAGAGATCACCAATGGGGGCAAGTGCTCCGCACATGTCTCCATAGAGCGTGGAATAGCCCATGGCGATTTCGGACTTGTTACCCGTCGTCAGCACGAGCGCCCCGAGCGCATTGGAGAGCGTCATCAGCATCATGCCGCGAAGCCGCGACTGGAGGTTCTCGGAGGCAAGCCCCTCGAGATTCACCACTCCGCCCGAGATCTCGCGCGAGGCGGTCGAAAAGAGAAACTTAATGGGCTTCACTTCGAGGCGGATGCCGAGTTGGGAGGCTAGCTTCTCAGCATCGGCAAGGCTCCCAGCCGAGGAGTACTGGCTCGGCATGGCAACCCCCAGCACGGACTTGGGCCCGAGCGCCTCAACAGCAAGCGCCGCGACGACCGCCGAATCAATGCCCCCGCTCAGGCCCAGGATGGCCTTGGAAAAGCCGGTGCGTGCAAAGTAATCCCGGATCCCGCGAATCAGCCCCAGACGGAGCACTTCGATCTCCGAGGCAGCTGCTTCGGGCTTGAGGGTTGAGAGCCCAAAGGCCTCAAACACTCCAAACCCCTCTGAAAAGAGCGGCAGACGGCCCAGGAGGTTTCCCTTCGAGTCGGAAACAAAACTGGCCCCGTCAAAGAGCAGTTCGTCATTGGCACCCACCTGATTGACGTAAAAGAGCGGGATTCCGAGATCCTTGGCAATGCCGCAGTGGATCGCCTCACGCCTCGGGCGCTTGCCCCATTCATAGGGACTGGCCGAGACCGAAACCAGGAGGTCGGGCTTGAGCTTGCGAATCCGGTCCAGCGGATTGGAGGGGTAGAGAGGCTTACCCTGGTTCAAGCGCCCGGAGTCCTCGGCCCAGAGGTCTTCGCAGATGGCGACTCCAATTTTATGCCCGGTGGCGGGATGGACCCAGATCCGGCTCTCGCTCGCAGGCTCGAAATACCGGGCCTCGTCAAAGACATCGTAGGTCGGAAGCAGGGACTTTGCCTGCCGGAAGACTTCCTTGCCGTCCCAGAAAACGCATGCGGCGTTCTGAGCCGCCCTGCCGCGGGGCTCAGGATTGGGAAGCAGCACCCCTGCAACGAGCGCGCAGGTCTTGCCCCGAGTGAAGGAAGCAAGCTCGGTCATGGCCTGAGCGGAGCGCTCAAAGAACTCGGGTCGCTCCAAAAGATCGTGGGGCGGATACCCGCAGACGCCCAGCTCAGGCGTCAGGAGCAGGTCCGCCCCACTTTCAATGGCTTGTTCGAAAGCGCGCTCAAGCTGCTTGAGATTGCCTGCGAAATCCCCGACGACCGGGCTGATCTGCGCGATGGCGACTTTCAAGCGCTGGGCGGGCTCCCTCAATTAGTAGCGCTTCTGGACTTCAGCGCGATCGAAAAAGTAAGCGATCTCGCGCTCGGCCGAGGCCGGGCTGTCAGAACCGTGCACTGCATTGGCTTCGATGCTGTCAGCGAAGTCCTTGCGGAGCGTGCCGGGAGCAGCCTTGGCAGGATCAGTTGCGCCCATGATTTCGCGGTTGAGTGCGACGGCGCCCTCACCTTCGAGCACCATGAGCATCACGGGGCCGGAGGTCATGAAGTGCACGAGGCTCTGGAAGAAAGGGCGATCCTTGTGCTCGATGTAGAAGCCTTCTGCCTTCTCGCGGGAGAGGCGGGTGAACTTGGCGGCCGCAATACGCAGGCCCTTCTGTTCGAAACGGGTCATGATTTCGCCCATGACGTTCTTGGCCACTGCGTTCGGCTTGATGATGGAAAAAGTTTTTTCGACAGCCATTGTGATCTCCCTGATTTCTTTAACTTTCTAAAGCAAGTTCCTAAAACGTGGCCAACCCTTAGCCCAATTTTCGGGCCTCTGTCAGCCTCATTTTAGCCCCTCCCCGAGGTTTACCGGAGCGCCGCCTTGAGCGTGGTTCCCAGGTCGGCGGGGCTTCGCGCAATGGCGACTCCGGCAGCCTGGAGCGCCTGAAACTTCTCTTCGGCCGTGCCCTTGCCGCCTGAAATGATGGCGCCGGCATGTCCCATGCGCTTGCCGGCCGGAGCCGTGGCTCCACCGATGAAGCCTGCAACCGGCTTCTTGAACTCGCGCTTGATGTAGTCGGCAGCTTCTTCTTCGGCGCTTCCGCCAATTTCCCCGATCATGATCACGCCGTGCGTGTCGGGGTCTCGATTATAAGCCTCAAGTACGTCGATGAAATTGGTCCCATTGACCGGATCCCCGCCGATGCCTACGCAGGTGCTCTGGCCGATGCCCAGCTTCGTGAGCTGGTGAACAGCCTCATAGGTCAGCGTGCCTGAGCGCGAGACCACACCGATCTTGCCCGGAAGGTGAATGTGCCCCGGCATGATGCCGATCTTGCATTCTCCGGGAGTGATGATGCCCGGGCAGTTCGGGCCGATGAGCCTCGACTTCGTGCTCTTCAAATACCGCTTGGTCGTGATCATGTCGCGAACCGGGATGCCCTCGGTGATGCAGATGATGAGCGGGATTCCGGCATCGGCGGCTTCGCAGATGGCGTCTGCAGCACCCGCCGGCGGAACAAAGATCATCGTCGCATTGGCGCCGGTCCTGCTGACTGCCTCATCGACCGTATCGAATACGGGGAATCCCTCATGCACCTGGCCACCGC
>CAIOHW010000386.1 GCA_903858195.1 Oligoflexia bacterium
CCCGCGGCCCTTCGAGATCCTCCGCAAGCTCAAGGCCAAGCTCACGGCTCTCGAGAACCCGGCCGAACTCGAGGAGTTCTTCCGCACCAATTCAGGGCCCTTCACGGCGATCGACGGAATCCTGGGCACGGGCCTCAAAGGAACGATCGAGGGCATTTTTCATGACGTGGTGGAGCTCATCAACGCAAACGTCCAGGAGATCGTGGCTCTCGACATCCCAACGGGAGTGAGCGGCGAGACGGGCGAGATCCGCGGAGCAGCGATCCAGGCCACCCTCACGGTGTCCTTTGGCTTTCCCAAGCTCGGCCACTTTCTTCCCCCCGGGGCCGGAAAGAGGGGAGAGCTCGTCAATGTTGACATCTCGCTCCCACCCAAGTTCAGGCGCGAGGGCGACAAGTTTCTCTTGATGCCGGCACGCATGGCGGAGCTCATCCGCTCGCGCGACCGTTACGGACACAAGAACAGCTTTGGCCACACACTGCTCGTGGGGGGAAGCCCCGGCAGAATCGGGGCGATCAGCATGGCCGCCCGTGCAGCCCATCGCATGGGTACGGGTCTTGTGACTGCTGCGACTTGGGATGACTGCCTCGGACTCTTGATGGCTCGCCTGCCGGACGAGACGATGTCTTTTGGCATCCGGACCGAGCCCTCCGAGGTGTCCGCATACCGAAAGATGCTGCCACAGGTGAGCAGCATTGTCGTCGGCCCGGGGCTGGGTGGCCGTCCCGAGGGCCGGGAGCTCCTCAAGGAGATCCTCTCGAGCTTCCAGGGACCGGTGGTGCTGGATGCAGATGCACTGAACCTCGTGGCTGAGCATGGCCTGCACGACTTCCTGATCGCCAGAAAGGGAGCAACGGTGCTGACACCCCATCCGGGCGAGATGGCACGCCTGCTGGGGATCTCGAAAGACGAAGTGGTGGCAAACCCCGTCGAAGCGGTGCGAAAGGCCGTTTCCCGCACGCATTCGGTGGTGCTTCTCAAGGGAGCAGCCACGCTGATCTCGTCTCCCGAAGAAAAGCTGTATCTGAACCACTATCCCAACGACGGGATGGCGACTGCCGGAAGCGGCGACGTGCTGGCCGGAATGATCGGCGGGCTGCTCGGGCAACGGATGGATGCATTCGAGGCAACCCAGCTGGGAGTCTACCTGCACAGTCTTGCCGGAGACCTTGCCGCGCAGGCACTCGGTCACCGCGGCATGACTGCCTCAGACATCATCGGAAATATTGGCTATGCCTTCAGGGAACTCAGAAAACCGGCCGACGCTCCAGTTGTGGAAGGCCGAGACCGCCTGCGCTGAATCGCGCACCCGGGAACTCATGCAGGACCTTGCCCGGGAGCTTCGGCCCCGGATCGATTCCGGTCGCTCGTGCTGGGTGCTGCTCGATGGCCCCATGGGTGCAGGCAAGTCCACAGCAGCCCGACACCTGATCGAGGCACTGGGCGGTAGTGTTGCCCCTGAAGGCAGCCCGACTTTTGCGATCGCGCACGAATACCCGCTGCAGGGAAGAACGAGATGCTCGCTCGTGCATCTCGACCTCTACCGCATTGAGGACATGGACGAGCTCGAGGCTGCCGGAGTTCCTGCCATGTTCTGGGAGCGCGAGGGAGACTGCATCCTCGTGGAATGGGTCTCCCGTTTTCCCACTCTCGAGCAGGCATTGCTCTCCGAAGTCGGTGCCATCCTCTGGAGGGTCGAGCTCTCGCCGGGAGCATCGGCCGAGCTCAGGGATATCGCCGTCTCGTCTAGTCTTGGGTTGAATCTCGGGCCATGAGGCCTAGAAGTGTGCCTTCTCGAGCACCGCAGCCTGACCATCGATCCAGCGGGCCACCGCCTTTGAGTCGGTGCCGCACACCACCCACACCACGGCTGGTTGAGCGTTTTTAGGGCCTGCTGCAATCATCCAAACCGAACACCGGGCATCGGCTCCGAGAGCCAGCCGCAGCGGCTTGGCTTCGGCAGGGCCGCCCGATGCTGGGAGTTCGAGTCTTCGAGCGGTGAGCAGTGATGGATGGCTGGAAGGAGAAGTGGCTGCGCCCCAGCGAAATCCAGCCCAAAGGCCCCACAGGAGGCGGCTTCCACCGATCATTCCGCGCGGCTCGTACAGGGCACCGGAGGGAGAAAGAGCGAGCACCCATTGCACGCCCGCCACCTGCTTGAGGGATCGTGCGAGCGCCTCTGCAGTCTCCGGAGCCGGGGCATGGGTGGCAGGCAGGTCCAGCCACAACTCGGGGCGGGTCGGTGCTCGGCGCTCCACCCGCTTTGCCCCACGAATCTCGGGACGAGCAAGAGTCTGGGGTGGGGATGGGGACTGGGGCTGAATCACCGCGATCTGGATCTCACTCAAGGCGGGCACGACCAGCTCCGTGGCAGAAGCTGGCTCTCCTGTAACTCCCTGTTCTTTTTCTATTTTTCGGCGATCCAGAAGCCGCGTAATAGACGGGATCTCGAGCGGGCCCGACTTCTCGTGATCGATCGAATAGGGGCCGGCCGGCGGCTGGGAACCGCTTCCAGAGTTGGGTTTGTCTGACTTGTTATCTGACAAAATTAGTCCCCCAAAAACAGGTGCCTACGTCCCATCGTACCCCACCGAACCGAAAGTTACATGGAATTTCATCCCTTACCGCGTTCACATTAGTTGACGCCCCTACTACGAGATGGTAACCCCTTAGGCACCTCGGGCAATGAAGCCCTGAGATGGGAGACTTGAGTTATGCGGTTGACTTCAAAAGGACGCTACGCAGTGCGCGCAATCCTCGACCTGACCTTCAATTCGAATGGTCGCCCGGTGCGCCTCCAGGAAATTTCTGAACGCCAGAAAATCTCGCTTCATTACCTCGAACAGCTTTTCCGCCGCCTGCGCAAGGGTTCGGTGGTCAAGAGCGTTCGCGGCCCCGGCGGCGGCTATGTTCTCTCCCGCTCGATGGATGAAATTTCCGTGCGCGATGTGCTCACGAGCGTGGGTGAGAACATCAACCCCGCACGTGATCTGATCGGGTCCGGCGACATCAAGAGCGACACGGTGGAGTTCATCCTCACCAAGACCTATTTCGAAAACCTCGGCCTGATCATGCAGGAATACCTCACCACGACTTCGGTGGGTGACCTGATCCGCAAGGCCCGCGGAACGCAGGAAGCCACCCGTGCAGCTTCGACCCTGCTCGACTCGACCGGCTTTCAGATCCCAGCAGCCACGGGCGCAACGGTAAATGTCGGCAAGGGCCGCGATCTATCTTGATGCCAATGCGGGAGTCCCTCCGCTTCCGGAGATCCGGAGCGGTCTAGGGGAGATCCTTCCGCTACTCTGCAATCCCTCGTCCTCGCACCAGGCGGGCCGTCAGGCCGCGGGCTTGGTTGCAAAGGCACGCGAGTCGATTACCCGCTCGCTCGAAGCCACGCTGGCAGGACTGAAGTCCTCGCACTGGATTTTCACTTCCGGAGGCACAGAAGGGCTCCAAGGCGCGATTCGCGCGTTCTTCAGTGCCTCTCCAGAGGGTCTCTGGATCTCGCAGCCCACCGAACACAAGGGATCTCTGGCGCTGCTTCCCATCCTGGAGAGTCTGAGGTCCGGAAGTACGGAATCCTTTCCCATCGATTCGATGGGCAGGATCGACCTCGAGGCGCTCCCAGCGTTCCTGGACGGGCTCCCAAAAGGGCGCCCTCTTTTTGCGAGCGTCATCTGGGTGAACAACGAGACCGGTGTGATTCAGCACCGGATCAACGAGCTTTTGAGCGCACTCAAGTCTGCAGGTGCGATGATCCTCGTCGATGGGGCACAGGCCTGGGGCAAGCTTCCGCAAGGTCAAACGCTTGAGAATTTCGATTTTTTTGCCGCATCGGGACACAAGCTGGGTGCCTTTTCCGGCACCGGGGTGCTCGCATTTTCAGATCGCGGCCGCGCAATGATCTCTCGCTCTCCGCTCCTGGCCGGAAGCCAGCAGTCAGGACTTCGTGCAGGTACTGAAAATGCGCTGGGAGCCTGGTCGCTCGGTCTGGCGGCATCGGCGGCCATCTGGAGCCGGGCCGAGGGGCTGGGCAGCCTGCGTGACCAGATGGAATCCAGGATTCTTTCGCGCATCTCCGGTGCAGCGGTCACCGGCAGGGACGCCGCACGCGTGGCAAACACATCGCACCTAAGTTTTGAGGGCATCAGCCCGCGCTCCCTGGCACTCACCGATCGCATGGATCTCGCCGGTTTTTCAGTGAGCGCAGGCTCCGCCTGCTCAAGTGGAGTCCGAAACCCATCACATGTCCTCAAGGCGATGGGTTTTGACGAAAGCAGGGCGCTTGCAAGTCTGCGCATCTCGCTTCCTGCCGACATTGAGCCCTCTCATGTCGACGAGTTCGTGGTCGCTCTCGAACACGCCATTCAGTCCGCTCGCAAGGAGTCATTACCC
>CAIOHW010000387.1 GCA_903858195.1 Oligoflexia bacterium
GCCATCTCGAGTGGCTCTCCAAAAAGAACATCGACGTGAGCGGCGTGCAGTTCGCCCCCGGAAAGACGTTTCACTGGGTCGGCAGCTATGACGGAAACATGAACGAAGCCAAGACCCTCTCCACGGCTTTGAACGTGTTTGAGCACTTTGATCCCAAGCTCCCGGCCCTCCACACCGACTCGCCCTACGTCTTTTTGGCCAACATCGATCCCGTGCTGCAGCAGCGCGTGCTCGACCAGGTCAAGCCCCCCAGGCTTGTCGCGTGCGACAGCATGAACTTCTGGATCACTGGCAAGCCCGATGAGCTCAAAAAGACCCTCCGGCGCGTCGACATCCTTTCGGTCAACGAAGGCGAGGCCTTCTTGCTCTCGGGCGAAAAGAACCTCGCCAAGGCTGCGGCAAAGATCCGTGAGCTCGGGCCCTCGGTCGTCATCATCAAGCGTGGCGAATACGGAGCGGCGCTCTTCACGCAGAACGCTGCATTCCTCGCACCGGCATTCCTCGTCGACAAGGTCATCGATCCCACGGGCGCGGGCGACAGTTTCGCAGGTGCTTTCATGGGTTACCTCGCCGAGGCGCAGGCACATCGTGACCTGGCCACCCAGGACCCCGCAAAGTGGGAGTCGATCCTGCGCCGTGCAGTGCTCGCCGGCTGTGTCATGGCAAGTTTCACGGTCGAGGATTTCAGTCTGCACCGCCTGATGCGCCTGGGCTCGCACGAACTCGTCGAGCGCCAGAACGCTCTCATGAAGATGATCACAGTCTCCTGATCCGGAACCCCTCCCGGGGTCTTTGGCACCTCCGTTGCTTGCTTGCCGTCCGGCGAACCTAACCGGAGGCAATCCATGAAAGCACGACATCTGATCACATTGGTACTGGCCGCAACCATCGCAGCAGGAGCTGCAGGCACGCAGTCTTTTGCCGCCCTTGACCACAACAACGGTGGGAAACAGGACGACAAGGGAAACCAGCAGGGCTCCCAGAAGGACGGCACGCAGGATGAAAAAAAGGAAGACAGGAAGGAAGACGCCGCCAACCATCATGATGGCAAGGGCGATCAGGGCGACAAGTCCAAGCAGGACGACAAGTACGAGCGCAGCAGCGGCGCTCCCGCAGCCCGCGACCACAACGGTGGTGGCAAGGGCAAGCAGGACTCCCGCTTCTGAATCTCTGGGCCGGGGCTTCGGCCCCGGCCTATCTCAGAGCTCGACTCGGTTAGAGCTCGACTCGAAATGACTCGATGGTCCTTTGCAGGCCCTCTTCGAGCCCGATCTCGGGCTTCCATCCCAGGAGTTGGGTTGCCCGGGTGATATCCGGGCAGCGACGGTTCGGGTCGTCTTCCCGGCCGGGCAGCATCTCAAGCGGAAGCTTCACTCCCGTCACTTTCAAGACCGCTTCGGCAAACTCGAGGATCGTCCGCTCGGAAGGATTGCCGCAGTTTACCGGCTCACGCACGCTGCTCTCGAACAATCTCAGAATCCCTTCGACGAGGTCGGAGACATAGCAAAAGCTTCGCGTCTGTTTTCCACTTCCGTGGATGGTGAGCGGCTTGCCCGAAAGCGCCTGCCTTGCAAGTTCGGGCACCACGCGCCCGTCATCGAGACGCATGCGCGGGCCATAGGTATTGAAGATGCGGACGATGCCGCCATCCAGCCCCTGAAGACGAATCGAAGTGCTCACGACCGCTTCGGCGAAACGCTTGGCCTCGTCATAGCAGGCCCGGGGGCCGATGGTATTGACGTTGCCCCAGTACGATTCCTTCTGTGGGTGCTCCAGCGGATCGCCGTAGATCTCGGAAGTCGAGGCAAGCAGGTAGCGCGCACCGTGCCGGCGCGCGAGATCGACGGTATTAAAAGTCCCCAGCGAGTCGACCTTCAGGATGACAAACGGAATGCGATCGAAATCGACCGGGCTCGCGGGGCAGGCAAAATGGAGCACGCCTGCCAGGCCATGGCGAGCCAACAGCGGAAGAGCAGCCTCGTTGATCGGCTCGCTCACATCGGCGCGCACAAAGCTGAACCGACCCGATTCTCCCGCCGTTGCACGCGCGGCATCGAGGTTCTTCTCGCGTCCGGTCACTAGGTTATCGATCGCTGTCACGGCGTAACCCCGGGCCAAAAGCGCATCGCAGAGATGCGATCCGATGAATCCGGCGCCGCCGGTCACAACAACATGCTTCAAGGTTTTCATGATGGTTGCCTCACCGTAGCACGGCCGGCCTGCCGGTGGCGACCCCGTCGAGCGGGGCGCCCGACTCGGCAGGGCCCGAATAGCCCGCACTTTTCGCAGATTCCCTCGACATAGCGATTTCGGCACAGATCCAGGATCCCAAGCCTTGCCAGGGCAAAATCATAGCGTACGGGATCGAGCGGATGGACTCCCTTGAGCGAGCGCGTGACCTCAAGGGCCGCCTTCCAGTTGAGGGTCTTTCGGCGCGTGAGTCCCAGGTAGCGGCAGATCCGCCCGACATGGGTGTCGAGCGGCATGATGAGCTGTCCGGGAGCAAGCCCGCGTGAGCGATCCCCCAGCTTCGAGAGCAGGGGAGATCCCGCCATCCAAAGACCCGGATCCAGATCATCGCGACGGCCCATCCAGCGGATCAGCATGCACCAGCGCTTGCAACAACTGCCCTGTGCAGGCGCCGAGAGCAGGTGCTGAAGTGATCGAGACGGCTTATTTCCACCCGAGCCCTCACGGTACCAGTGCTGCCACTGGTCCAACAGAGCGTCGAGTGCGCGGCCAAAATCCTCGTCCTCTGGTTCGAGGCCCGAAACCAGATGGGCACCGATCGATCCCCACGTGCTCCAGCTTCTGGACTGCAGCCTCGAGAGCTCGAGGATCTCCCCGCCCCGGTGCAATCGATGCACGAAGCCATCCAGTGCGTGATGGGCAGCCGGTGTCCAGACGCCGCTTCTCACCCACTCAGCCGGGGAGCCCGAAGCGCGCTCCACCCTCTCCACCCAGTCAGCGATCGCGCGGCGGATCTGCTTGACGTTGCCATAGGCGAGCTGGGCTGCGACCAGCGCCACCGCCTCCTGATCCCAAGGGTCTTTGAATTTGAGCACGAACTCGATGGGATCCGACCCCACCCAGTCCAAGCGGTGGTAGCGCGCATGCACGCTTTCCAAAAAAGGGGTCAGAGCGGAGGGCACTCGAGCCTGCGATGACTTATTTCGCACTGCGTCCACGGCAATCGAGATTGTCAAATCGGCCTGCCACCCGCTACATCTTTTTTGATGACCCGCCGCTGGCCCACCTCCCTTCTTGCTGTCGCACTGGCGACCCCTCCTGCCGGCGTCCCTCAACCCATCGAGATCAAAGAGCTCGGGCCCCGGTCCGTTCCGACCGACATTCTTCGGTGCGAGCGAACCCTGAGCTACAAGGGAAAGACCCTGCCCTGCGATAGCCCGATCGCAGCCGACGGCGAGGGACTGCGCATGCTCCTCAAGGACGATCCCGCCTCCATCCGGGCGCTCGATCGCTATCAGGCAGGCCGTCGCTCGCTGAACCGCACCGCTTACACGGGAATGCTCGGGGCGCTGGTCATGATTTTCGGGCCCCGTTTCACTTCGCTTCCGACCACGCGAAACCTCGTGATCTCAAGCGGACTTGCTCTGACCCTTGGAAGTTTTGCCTATGGCAAGGTCCGTCTGCAGGCCAACGAGCGGCACCTGAACCGGGCCATCGACACCTTCAACCAGACCCATCCCGATGCCCCGATCCTTCTGAACCGCGAACCCTGAGCCATAAGATATGAGCGAGAACCTGAGCTGCTGGAACTGCGGAACCTCCCTCACCCCTCTGGACTTTGGCCGGCAGGACACCTGCCGCCAGTGCGGCCGTGACACTCGCACCTGCAGGGCCTGCGTCCACTTCGAGCCTTCGGCCAACAACCAGTGCCGCGAGAACCAGGCCGACCGCGTGGTCGACAAGGAGCGCTCAAACTTCTGCGACTACTTCAGGCCCAATCCCTCGCTCAAGGCTGCTGGAGCGGCATCCCGCGATGCGCTCAAGGCGGCTGCAGACGCCCTGTTCAAGAAAAAAGGCTGAAAAAGCGTCTTTTGCCGTGCTAAGTCTCAGCACCATGGCAGACGACAAGATCCCCATGACCCTGCTCGGCAAGAAGATGCTCGAGGAGGAGCTCAAGCACCTCATGACCGTCGAGCGCCCGACCATCGTCAAGGCGATCGAAGTGGCCCGCGGCCATGGCGACCTCTCCGAGAACGCCGACTACTCGGCCGCCAAGGAGCGGCAGGGCTTCATCGAAGGCCGCATCCAATCCATCAACGGCACGCTTGCCCGCGCGCAGGTCATCGATCCCGCGGCGATCCGATCCAGCAAGGTCGTCTTCGGGGCGACCGTGGTGCTCGAAGAACCGGAAGCCGGCAAGCAGATCACCTACCAGATCGTCGGAGTCGACGAAGCCGACATCAAGAGCGGAAAGATCGGAATCACTTCGCCGATCGCACGCGCCCTGATCGGCAAGTCGGCCGGCGATGAGGTCGTCGTCCATGCCCCCAAAGGACAAGTCCACTACGAAATCGTCGACATCCAGTACAAGTGAGACCGGCGTTTTTTCGCAGGTCCAGTACGTCAAGGGCGTAGGACCCAGGCTCGGTGCTGTTTTTGCGAGCCGCGGCATCGAGAGTGTCCGCGACCTGCTGACCTTTTTTCCCCGCGCTTACGAGGATCGCACGCGCCTCAAGACCGTGGCCACGCTTGAGGAGGGGATCAAGTCGAGTGTTGCCGTCCGGGTGCTCTCCTCGCGCAAGATCCAGATGCGAGGCGGAAGATCCATCCTCGAAGCTCGTGCGACTGACGACACCGGCACCCTTTCGCTCAAGTGGTTCCACGCCCCCCGCGGCCTCGACGCGAGGCTGGCGGCCGGAACCCAGATCATCGTGACCGGAACGCCCAAGCTCTACCTCGGTCGTCACGAGATGATCCATCCCGAGATCAGCTGGGGCCAGAGCACCGAGGTGAGCGACCTCAACGTGGGCCGGATCGTACCCGTTTACACGGAGCTCGACGGCATCCCGAGCCGCTCCTTTCGAAAGGTTCTTTGGGAGGCGATCCAAAAATTCGGAGCTTCTTTTCCCGAGGACCTTCCCGAAACCTGCCGGGCACGGCACTCGCTTCCTACCGCATCCGAATCGATCCGCGAGATCCACTTCCCTTCGAACGAAGAGGACATCCCTGCGCTAGTGGGTTTTGCGACCCGCTGGCATGCACGGTTCATCTACGAGGAGTTCTTCAAGTTCGAGTTCTTCGTGCTCCAGCGCAGGCTCAGGATGCAACGTGAGCTGGCAAGGCCCGTGGGAGTGGCCGGCGGGCGAAAGGCCGCCGACGATCTCGAAGCCTCGCTTCCCTTCGAACTGACCGGAGGCCAGAAGGTCGCAATGAAGGAGATCCTCGACGATCTGGCGCGGGATCATCCAATGAACCGTCTGGTACAGGGTGATGTCGGCTCTGGAAAAACCGTGGTTGCACTTCTCACCGCTGCAGCAGCGCTTGCCGAAGGGGCGCAGGCTGCACTCATGGCGCCGACCGAGATTCTCGCCGAGCAGCACTTCAAAAACACGCAGAAGCTGCTGGGAGGCCGGATCCGCACGGCGCTGCTCACCGGCAAGACGCCGGAATCGGAGCGAAAAGTCCTGCTCGAAAGGCTCAGACAGGGTGAGCCACTGCTCTTGATCGGCACGCATGCGCTGCTCGAAGATCCGGTGGAGTTTGCCGAGCTTGCCGTCGTGTTGATCGACGAGCAGCACCGCTTCGGTGTCGAGCAGCGACGCACGCTGCGCAAGAAGGGGGGCGACCGCATCCCGCATGCCCTGCTTCTCACCGCGACTCCGATTCCGCGGACGCTCGCGCTCACCGCGTATGGAGACTTGGCCGTCACGACGATCCGCGAGCTCCCTCCGGGGCGCTCTCCGATCCGCACCGAGGTGGTCCTGGCCAACCAGCGCGCCCGCACCTACGAGCTGATCCGCTCGGAGCTCAGGGCCGGGCATCAGGCCTATTTCATCTATCCACTCATCCAAGACAGCGAGGCCGAGGGATTCACCTCCCTTCGATCGGCGATGACCGAGGCCGAGACGCTCGCCACCGAGGTTTTTCCGGAGTTCAAGGTCGGCCTGCTTCATGGACAACTCAGGCCCGACGAGAAGTCCGAGATCATGGACCGCTTCAAGCGAGGCGAGCTCCATATCCTCGTGTCGACCACAGTGGTCGAGGTGGGCGTCGACGTTCCAAACGCCACCATCATGGTGATCGAACATGCCGAGCGCTTCGGCCTCTCGCAGCTCCACCAGCTCAGGGGCCGAGTCGGCCGCGGGAGCGCCCAGTCGTACTGCTTCCTGCTCTCTCATCCGCGGGTGGGCGAGCTCACCGCCGAACGGCTCAAGGTTCTTGAAGGCTCGCAGGACGGTTTCGAGATCGCCGAAGCCGACCTGAGGCTTCGCGGCCCCGGCGAGTTTCTGGGCACACGCCAGTCCGGGGCCCTCCCCTTTCGGATGGCAGATCTGGTCCGCGACAAAGACTGGCTCATCAAGGCCCGAGAGGATGTGATCGAGCTGCTCCAGGTCGATCCCCACCTGGACCGACCTGGACAAAAGCCCCTTCGGGAGTTCCTCGCCCGCGAGGGCAGGCTCCAGATGGAGCTCCTCAAGACCTCGTGATGCCGACCTAAGGCCTCGAATCTTAAATAAAACCCAATGATTCCAAGCGGTTTAATTGAGGTTTGCCATCATTATAATGCCATGCGTTAATTAGAGGATGGGTCATGCTGGTCGCAAGTCAGCATCCTTGGTCGGGAACTTCCTGAGACAGCGCCGCGAAGCGGTAGGTCTGTCCCAAAGGGCCCTTGGCCAGCGCTTCAACCCCCCGGTCACCACCCAGTTCATCTCGAATGTCGAACGCGGCGTCACTCCACTGCCCCCGGGGCATATCGCGACACTCAGTCGTGAGCTCAGGCTCAGCGAAGCCGAGCTCATGACGGTGCTCGAGCGCGAGTACCTTCTCAAGCTCAGCGACAAGATGGGAGTGGCCTCGAACCCGGATCCGCAGGGGCACTCGGCGCTTGCCGAGCTCGAGCGCCGTCCGCTTCCGAGGCCCCTCCTGGTCGAGGAGCACGATTTTGAGTTCATGTGTTCGCTTTATGACGCCCTGAGGGCTGCCGACGAAAAGACCAAACAAGAATTCGCGGCACTCTGCCAAAAGCTCCTCCGTGTGACAAAATAGCGGAGAGATGGAACCTGCTCCTGTAAAACCAC
>CAIOHW010000388.1 GCA_903858195.1 Oligoflexia bacterium
ACCAAGAAAGTTGCAGGCGGAAACCTCGATGTTTCCGTTGACGTCGATACCCGCGATGAAATCGGCCTCCTGGGTGTCGGCTTCAATAAAATGATCTTTGACTTGAAGAAGCAGCGGCAAGAGCTCAAGGACTATGCCGACAACCTCGAGATCAAGATCGCTGAGCGCACGGCGGCACTTGCCGAAGCCAACCGGAACATCGCCGGCATGGTCAACAGCGTGACTCAGGGCTTTTTCATGTTTAGCAGTTCTGGAGAGGTGCTTTCGATCTACTCCAAGGCCTGTATCAAACTCCTCGAGGGTGACCCTGCTGGTAAGAAGTTCTGGGAGCTCCTCAAGATCTCGGCCGAGTCGGTGGACGAGGTGCGGAGCTGGGTGGACCTGGTGTTCGCCGACACTCTCGACTGGGACTCGATTTCGGGACTGGGTCCCAATGTCGTGGCCCATTCCGAGGGCCTGTATGTGACCATGCAGTACTTTCCGGTTCGCAACGAGGCGGGGCAGATCGACAAGGTGGTGGCAGTGGCCAGCGACCGTACTGCCGAGCGCGATGCCAACCTGCGTGCCGAACGCGAGAAGCGCTATGCACAGATGGTCATCAAGCTGGTTAAAAACCGCTCTGCTTTCATCAATTTCGTGCGCGAAAATCTGGTTTCGCGAGTGGAAGGTGCACTCGAGGCTCAAGATCAGCAGATCTCCGAGATCTTTCGTGCGGTGCACACGTTCAAGTCTGCTGCCGCTTCGTTCAGCCTTGGGGATGTTGCGGAGTATTCACATGACCTTGAAAACGAGCTTGCCATCGAGCGCAAGCGCTGGGAGCACGGCGAGTCGGTGGATTTCGTTCGCATCAAGGAGCGGATTCGTGACCTTCGTTCACGTTATGATGCGCTCTTGAACGAGATCAAGCCGCTCGTGGGCGCCAGCGCGCTTGAGAAGGGTGATCCTCCCATCGAGGTGGGTCGAAACGACCTCTGGGGATTTGCCAAGAGGCTTGCAGATGCGCGTGGGGATTCGGATCCGCTTTTCACCGGCTTTGTGGACCAGTTTCTTCAGGAGCCGATCGGAAAGCACGTCGAGCATTTCGCTGAAATCGTGCAGACCGTAGCCAATCGTCTGGGTAAGGAAGTGGCTCCGCTTGAGATCGAGGGATACGGCCTCAAGGTGGTGGCAGAACCCTATGTGCCGCTCTTGTCTTCGCTCGTCCACGCGGTGAGAAATGCGGTCGATCACGGGATCGAGGCGCCCGATGAGCGCCTGAGCAAGGGCAAGCGGCCCACCGGTACTGTGGTGCTTCATTTTGATTGGGAAAACGGTCAGTCGACTGCCGGCTCGCGGGTGCTCATGATCCGGATCAAGGATGACGGCCGTGGGATTGATCCCAAGCGCATTTTGAAGAAGCTTCAGGACCAGGGCATGAGTGTCGAGCCCGGCGCCTCAGATGAAGACATCATTCAGTATGTCTTTGCCGCAGGATTTTCGACGGCAAGCCAGGTGACTGACATCTCAGGTCGCGGTGTGGGGATGGATGCGATTCGCGACGTGGTCGAGAAGATGGGCGGCAAGGTGAGGATCCACTCGGTGCTCGGTGCGGGCTCCGAGCTCGTGATCCGGCTGCCTGAGAGGTCGGTACAAATCGCATGATCGCAAAGTACGCGCGCTGGCTGCACACGCAGTGGTATGCCGGCACCGTAGAGCGGCTCCCAGAAGTGGGGGAGCTTGGCTCCACGGCGCGGCCACGCGTGCGTATTGCGGGCGACTTGCTTGGCATCCCGCTTCTGAAGTTCGCCAGCCAGTCAGGCGCCCAGGCGGTTAACGCCTTTGCCGAAGAGGGTTTTTACTGGACGGTGCCACCGCCCGGGATGGAAGAGCTCGTGGTGATCGGTGGTGGCGTCTCGGGTGCTGCGGCGGCACTTGAGGCGAGGATGCTCGGGCTTAAGGTGAGGCTTCTTGAGGCAAGCGGCCCGCTCACCACGCTTGCCAATTTCCAGGTCGGAAAGCCCATCTTTACCTATCCCACCTCGATGGTGCCCAAGAGCAGCCTCGTGATCGAGGGGACGACCAAAGAGCTTTTGCTCGGAAGTCTGCGTGGGCAGCTGGCTGAAAAGAACATCCAGTTTGAGATCAAGCGCGTGAGCCACCTGAGCTACGCACGCGATCATGTTCGCATCCACATTGAAGGCGATGACCAGCCGATTCTTGCAAAGACGGTCGTTATTGCCGTGGGTCGAAGCGGCAACTTTAGAAAGCTCAACGTGCCGGGCGAAGAGCTTGGCAAGGTGACCAACCGACTGCACGACCCCAAGGACTACAAGGGCAAGGACGTGCTCGTGGTGGGTGGCGGTGACTCGGCTGCCGAGGCGGTGATCACGCTCTCCCAGGCCGGTGCAAACGTTCACATGGCGGTGCGAGCCGATACCCTCTCGCGCGCCAAGGCGGATCTCGCAAACGAGGTGGTCTCGCTGATCGGTGACCGGGTGCTCTACAGGACCCAAGTCGATGGGATCGGAGAAAAGGAAGTCACATTACGGAAGGCGGATGGCACGAGCCTGAGCCTGCCCAACGAAAACGTTTTCACCCTGATCGGGCGCGAGCCGCACCGTGAGTTCATCCGAAAGAGCGGCCTTCGGATCACGTTTGACTGGGGAGCCAAGCGAATCGCGAGCTTCATTTTCGCGTTTGCGGCCGTAGCTTTCATCTACCTCTGGAAGAGCGAAGGCAGTGTGGTGGCCAACTTTTTTGCAGAAAAGGGTTGGTTTCCGCACATCGTAGAGCCCTCCGATGTCACCGAATGGTTTGGCAAGTGGTTTGCCTACAAGGGCGGTGGAAACGGGCCGTTTAGGATCGTGGGAGAGATTTTCTCTCATCATGTGCGTAGCCCCGGGTTCTATTACGAGCTTTTGTATACGCTGGTGATCGCGAGCTTCGGGCTTAGGCGCATTCTGCGAAACCCCACTCCCTACATTACGAGGCAGACGGCTAGCCTGGTGATGGTGCAGGCCATTCCTTTGTTTTTGCTTCCGTATTTGATTCTGCCGCTCATGGAGCACTGGGGCTGGTTTGAGTCGGGCAAGGGCCTTTGGATCGCAAACGAGCTGTTTCCGAGCCCCGAAGAGGGAGCGCCTCGCGAGTACTGGCGAAGTGTTGGATTCATCCTCGCCTGGCCGCTTTTTATCTGGAACGTCTTTACCCCGACCCCGGCCAAGCTCTGGCTGGCGATTGGCTTCTTTCAAACCTTCGTCTTCATCCCGTGGCTCGTTTACAGGTACGGCAAAGGGGCTTACTGCGGCTGGATCTGCTCGTGCGGGGCCATGGCAGAGACCTTGGGTGATGCCCACCGCTCGAAGATGCCGCATGGACCGTTCTGGAACCGCCTGAACATGATCGGGCAGGGGATTCTTGCCATCGCGATGGCCCTCCTGGTTCTGCGGGTGGGTTCGTGGATGCTGGGCGAAGAGAGCGCTCTTGGACTCAAGCTCGAGGAGTGGTTTGTGATCGGGGTGCTTGAGCTCAGGCCCTTCGGGATTCCGCTCAGCTACAGCACCTTTGTCGATTTCTTTTTATCCGGCGTAGTGGGAATGGGCCTCTACTTCCACTTCAGTGGCCGCACCTGGTGCCGGTTTCTCTGTCCGCTTGCGGCCCTGATGCAC
>CAIOHW010000389.1 GCA_903858195.1 Oligoflexia bacterium
CCTACCCTTCGTCGTTCGGACGCTGCAGCCCGTTCTGGAAGAATTTGAGGTCGAGTTGGAGGAGGCCGCCGCCACACTCGGTGCCGGCCGATGGTGCACCTTTCGCCGGGTCGTTTTTCCCACCCTATTGCCAGCCTTGATAACCGGCTTTGCCCTAGCCTTCGCTCGAGCTGTGGGCGAATACGGCTCAGTCCTCTTCATCTCCACAAACAAACCCTATGTCTCCGAAATTACCCCTCAGGTCATCATGGGTTGGTTGGACCAATTCGAATACGCCAATGCCATGGCCGTGGCTGTAGTGATGCTCAGCGCTTCCTTCGCCATCCTCATCACCATCAACCTGCTCGAACGCTGGGCGAGTCGATTTCAACGCTGACCATGGCTGGAGGCATTCCCAGAGGCCCCATGGCGGCCGCAAATAGCAAATCCCGCCGGGGTATTGAAGAACCGGCGTTCATCCGCAGGATTCTCATCGGGATCGCCGTCGGATTCGTCGGAGTGTTCCTCCTGCTGCCCTTGGCCAATGTCTTTGCGCAGGCCTTTGCCAAGGGGTGGGCCGCTTATCTCCAATCCCTTCAACAGCCCGACACTCGGTCGGCGGTGCTGCTGACCCTGCTAGTGTCTGCCATTTGCGTCCCACTGAACCTGGTCTTCGGCGTGATTGCCGCCTGGGCAGTGGCCAAGTTCCAATTCCGGGGAAAAGCCCTTCTGATCACCTTGATCGACCTCCCGTTCTCGGTGTCTCCCGTGGTGTCCGGGCTCATCTTTGTAGTGATGTTCGGGGCCCAAGGATATCTCGGGCCCTGGCTCGATTCCAAAAACATACAAATCATCTTCGCCATCCCGGGGATCGTTCTAGCAACGCTGTTTGTGACCTTTCCCTTCGTCGCTCGAGAACTCATCCCTCTAATGGAGGCCCAGGGCAGCGATGCCGAGCAAGCCGCCCTCACCCTCGGAGCGACCGGATGGCAAACCTTCTGGCATGTCACCTTGCCCTCGGTGAAATGGGGCCTCCTGTATGGGGTCATCCTTTGCAATGCGCGGGCCATGGGAGAATTCGGTGCCGTCTCCGTGGTGAGCGGGCACATTTCGGGGCTCACCGAAACCCTGCCCTTGCGCATTGAAAAACTGCACCAGGAATACCAGTCGGTCGGTGCCTTCAGCGCCGCCAGCCTTCTGGCCTTGGTGGCCTTAATCACCCTCGGCCTTAAGACCTGGCTCGAGCGCCGCCAAGCGGCTGAACAGGCCTTCGGCCAATCCGATTCCCCTTCCAGCCATGAGCATTGAACTGCGCCAGGTGTCTAAGTGTTTCGGCAGCGTGAGCGCGGTCGAAGATGTATCGTTGACTGTCGCCGATGGCGAACTCGTCGCCCTGCTCGGACCGAGCGGTGGCGGCAAGACCACCGTGCTGCGGATGATCGCCGGACTTGAGGTTCCCACCTCCGGAGATCTGCTCGTCCGCGGTGAACGCGTCAACGACGTGCCCGTCCAGAAGCGCAACATCGGCTTCGTTTTTCAGAGCTACGCCCTCTTCAAAACGATGAGCGTGTTCGACAACGTCGCCTTCGGTCTCAAGATTCGGAACACCCCGCAGACCGAGATCGAAGCCCGCGTGGACGAACTGCTCAAGCTCTTCGGACTCGACGGTCTCGGACGCCGCCTGCCACACCAATTGTCCGGTGGCCAGCGCCAGCGAGTTGCCATCGCCCGGGCACTTGCGCCACGGCCCTCCGTACTCCTGCTCGACGAACCTTTCGGAGCTGTCGATGCCAAGATTCGCCAAGAGCTGCGCGAATGGCTCGTTCGCCTGCACCGGGAACTCCACGTCACCACGATCTTCGTCACCCACGATCAGGAAGAGGCCATGGAGGTGAGTAATCGGATCGTGATCTTTAGTCGCGGCCGGCTCGAACAAATCGGATCCCCGCGCGAGGTCTATGAAGAACCGAAGAATGAATTCGTGGCCCGATTTATCGGCGTCCTCAATGTCCTGGAACTCACCGTCCAGAATGGTGCCGCCCGCCTCAACGAATTGAGTTTCCCGACCCACGGTGTGCCCGAGGGACAGACCCTGCGCATCGGCTTCCGACCGTATGCCGTCCAGATCTCCCACAATCTTCAGGAATACCCCCATTCGGCCGTAATTCGTCACGTCTACTTCTTGGGAGTCCAACTGCGGCTCGAACTGGAGACCCCGTCCGGCTTGATCCTGCGGACACGCATCGTGAAAGACGACTTCCTGCGTCAGGGCCTGGAGCAAGGATCCTCGGTGAGCTTCCAGATTCGCGAATACCGGGTGCTCTCGACCGGTGCCAACAGCCTGTCTCCCGAGGTCGCCACCGTGCATTGGGCCGCGAATTTCGCGGAGGGGATCTGATGCGGGGATCGCTTCCGATTCTCAGGCCTGCCCAACACGACAAGGTCGAGGATTGAGTCTCGCTAGGAAACCGTGTTGGCTCCGCGCTATGAAGGTCGGTTATTACTACACGAAGGCCAACTCCATCGTCCGAGTCGGACTGACCGTCGACGACCTCGAGCTCATCGATCTGACCAGCGTCGGCATCCATAACCTTAGCTATGCTCTCGAGGGTTTAGAACCTTTCGAGAGCCTGAGGCGTGAGGCGTCACGGAGCTTCATTCGGCTCCCGGTCTCGGATGCCATTCTCGCCGCGCCAGTCAACAATCAGGAGATCTGGGCAG